>NZ_JACJFQ010000014.1:0-131820 GCF_014164835.1 Serratia sp. OS31
GAACGGCCGCCTGCGTCAGGCGGAAGGGCTGGCGACCTCGCCGGACATCAAGGCTGACGACGACGGTGGCGCCTGGGCACAGCTGCTGGGGGCCTGGGACCACGCGTCGGGCGATGCCAACGCCACGGGCTATCAGGCATCGACCTACGGCGTGCTGGTGGGGCTGGACTCGGCGCTGGCGGATGCATGGCGATTAGGGGTCGCGACCGGTTATACCCGCACCTCGCTGGACGGCGGCTATGGCTCGAATGCTGACAGCGACAACTACCACCTGGCGGTGTACGGCGGCAAACAGTTCGGTGAACTGGCGCTGCGTGCCGGTGGGGGTTACACCTGGCACCGCTTCGATACCTCACGTTCGGTGAACTACGGCATGCAGTCGGATCGCGAAACCGCGAAGTACAGCGCGCGCACCGAGCAGGTGTTCGCCGAAGCGGGATACAGCATAAAAGCGGCCTGGGTGAATCTGGAGCCGTTCGCCAATCTGGCGTACATCAACTTCCAGAACAACGGCATCTCGGAAGACGGCGGGGCGGCGGCGATGCACGGTGACAAACAGCACACAGACGCGACGGTCTCGACGCTGGGGCTGCGTGCAGACACCGAGTGGCAGGCGAGCAAAACCACCGCGGTGGCGCTGCGCAGCGAGCTGGGGTGGCAGCATCAGTACGGCGATCTGGATCGCGGAACCGGGCTGAAGTTCAGCGGCGGCAACTCACCGTTCGTGGTGAACAGCGTGTCGGCGTCGCGTGACGGTGCGGTGCTGAAAGCCAGTGCGGAAGTGGCGGTGAACAAGAACGCCACGCTGTCGCTGGGCTATGGCGGGCTGCTGTCGCAAAACTACCAGGACAACAGCATCAACGCCGGTTTTACCTGGAAGTTCTGACGGGCGATAAAAAGCGTGGCCAGATATTGGGCCACGCTTAATCAATAGGGTGAAGATCAGGGGGTTTTAAGAACAACGGAATGTCAGACGCGCAACGCCATTGAGCAGCACATGCGAATCTGTTTCTAACTTCACTTCTTTCATCCCTTTATTTTGTGCCTTACAGTAATCAGAGGCTTTTTTATTTGCTGCACCTTCCGCTCCCGATATTCGACCAGCAAAAGGAGCGGCTTCCACCTCGGTGAAATAGTCGCCGTTCGGCAATGTTTTTACATCGGCTTGATAGGTGAGGCCCAGGCCATTAATTTGAGTTTTATCATTTTGCACTGCACATCCGCTGAGTATTGTGCTCGCGACAATGATGACTGGAATGATTATATTTTTCATGTTGTTAAATTCCCTTTATTGGTGTTGAGGGAGTAGTTTAAGCGAGCCTTTATAAACAATAACCCAACGAATCATGATCGGTGATTTACCCGGTAAAGGAGCTTTTTTCTTGCCGAACGTCATATTTTAAAATGGGAAGATTGGGGTTAACAACAACCACGAAACGTGTCGGCAGTATCTGGGGTTTCGATGAGGAACGATATCGATTGGGGAGGGGAAGGAAGTAAGTTCGGGAACGAATATTTTCGCTCCCGAAGCGTGGATATTACTCGTTTGGCAACGAGAAAAACGACTGCGCGTTCTCACCCAAAATCTGGCGTTTACTGTTCTCCGGCAAGGCAGAGCTGCTGACCAAATGGCCAATTTGTTGCTCCCCCAACGGGAAAGGGGCATCCGAGCCCAACATGACTCGATCGGCCCCCAGGGTATCCACCAGGAGTTGTAAAGCCAGCGGATCGAACACGGCGGAGTCGACGAAGAAGCGATCCAGATAGCTTGAAGGTTTATGCGGGCAATCTTCACGCACGATATCGCGCTGCTCCCAGGCGTTATCGACCCTTCCCATCAGGTAAGCAAAGCTGCCGCCTCCGTGGGCAAAGCAGAGTTTCAGGCTGCGCGGCAAGCGTTCGAAGGCGCCGGAGAGAATCAAAGAGAGGATCGCCAACTGCGTTTCCGCCGGCATTGCCACCAGCCAGGGCAGCATCCATTTCTTCATGCGTTCCGAGCTTCCCATCATATCCCAAGGGTGCACCAGCACCGGGATACTCTCGTGGGCGCAGTGGGTCAGAAAGGCGATCAGCGATTCATGATCCAGATCCCTTGCCCCTACGTGATTGCCTATCTGCACGCCAATATGACCACAGGCTTTTGCACGACTGGCCTCGCGGCAGGCGGCCTCGCTGTCCTGCAGCGGAACCTGCGCCAGCACCTTCAACCGTCGCGGGTTGGCAGACGCCATTTCCAGCGCCCGATCGTTCATCAATTGGGCCCAGGGCAGGGCGCGGTCAATAGCAACGTCATAGGCAAACATGACCGGCGTGGCACACATTATTTGAATATCGATCTGCTGTTCATCCAGCTGTTCCAGACGGCGTTCGGCATCCCACAGCGCGTCATAAACCGGTCGAAAAGGCTTATCATTGAGCATGATCTGGCCTTCGCGTCCGTGGGTTGCCAACCAGGGAGCCCGCTCAACATCCAGCCTGGCAGCCTCTTGTTGGCTGATTTTAGGGAAAAAATGCGAGTGGATATCTATTTTCATCGGTTTTCTGTTGCCTTCAGTGTGCGATGCCAGGTTTGTGCATCGCGGCTTGGGTGAATTTCGCCGCACTGGCTGCAGCGGCGCTCTTCATCGCTGGTTGCATAAAATTGTTCATAAACCGGAGGGAGATCCGCCACGATGCTCTTGAGGTTCATTTCATATCTTTTGATCAGGTTGCCACAGGCCGCGCATGACCACTGTATGGCGTCCGGTTCATTTTCCGGGCGCTTCCGCTCCAGCACCAGGCAGAGGCTGCCCTCTTCCGGGCGTTGAGGAGAATGAAGCACGTGGGGCGCCATCAGGAAAATGTCCCCTTCACGCAGGTCGATGCGGTCATAACGGCCGTCATCCCAGATGTTCAGATAGGCATTCCCTTTAAACTGGTAGAAGAACTCCTCCACCGGGTTGTCATGAAAATCGGTGCGCTGATTCGGCCCACCGACGACGGTGACCATGTAATCGCTGTCCTGCCAAATCTGTTGGTTATTGACCGGGGGTTTGAGCCGATGCGCGTTACTGTCTAGCCAAGTATTGAAGTTGAGCGGAAATCCATATTTGAAGTTAGACATTGTTATTCTCCGATTCGTAGGGCAGAGGATATGCACAGGTTATTTTTGGGGCTTATAAGCGATGGCCTTGATTTCAATTAACAAGTGCGGGTGGGGCAGTTGGTGTACCGCCACGGTGGTGCGGGTCGGGCCTTCGTAGTCAAAATAGTCGGCATACACCGCGTTATAACCGGCAAAATCGTTCATGTTGACAAGAAAAGCGCCGATCTCGACAACATCATTCAGATCGGCTCCGACACTGCGCAGAATGTCGCGGATATTATCGAGCACCGCCCGAGTCTGCACGTCGATATCCAGGCGGGTTGCGCCCATGGCATCGGCTTCGGCCCCGGCAATGCTGTTGTCCGGTAATCTGGCGCTGGTGCCGGAGACAAACAGAAAATCGCCGGCTCGTTTCACGTGTGGAAAGCGTCCGCGTGGGGCGGCTTTTCCTTTAACAACCACAGCCTGGTTACTCATAGCTTGCCCTCGGTATGAAATGCCGTTCGCCCAAAACCGGAGATATCGACGCTGACGTGCAGCCCGGGGCGTAAAGCTTCTGCTGCGGTCGCCGCACCTGCGAGGATCACCGAGCCGGCAGGCAACACGCGTTCTTGTTGATGCAACAGGCTGGCGATCTGCACCAGTGCGCGCAATGGATGCCCAAGAATAGCTGCGGTGCTGCCAACCTGCACCGGACGCCCATGAAAGTTCATCACCACACCCAGGTTATCGATGGCGCGCTGCGGGTTCTGCATGGCCCCTACGACAAATTTGGCGGATGAGCAGTTGTCGGCCACCACGTCTTCAAGGGTGAAGCGAAAATCACGGTAGCGGGAATCGATAATCTCCAGCGCAGGGCATACCCCTTCAAGCACCCGGCCGGCTTCGGCCAAGGACAGCGGGCCATTGATCTCTTTGCCGGTGATAAAACAGAGTTCAGGTTCCACGCGCGGGTGGATCAACTCCTGCAGATCCAGCATTCCCCCTTCTTCAATCTGCATGGCATCGGTCAGTTCTCCCCAAATAAGATGGTCAACGCCCATTTGCTGCATTTTGGCGCGGCTGGTGAAACCCAACTTCAGGCCGACGCGGCGCTCACCGCGCTGCTCGCGTAGCCGGATCCCTTCAGCCTGTATCCGATAGGCAGTGGGAAGATCCAGCGCAACCTGTCCGGTGAGCTGTGCCGTGGCTTTCTGGCTTAGCGTGGCCTGGTCCAACTGAGTGGCCAGTGCGGTAAGATCCATGACTTTGCTCATGCGGTTTTCTCCTGCGGTCTGTTTCGCTGGGCCAGCAAATCCAGGGCGACGTCAACGATCATATCTTCCTGGCCGCCCACCATCCGGCGGCGGCCGATCTCCAGTAAGATATCGGCGGTTTTGAGCTGATACTGTTGTGCGGCCTTCTCGGCATGGCGCAGGAAGCTGGAGTAGACACCGGCATACCCCAGCGACAGGCTTTCACGATCGACGCGTACCGGGCGATCCTGCAATGGCCGTACCAGATCGTCTGCCGCATCCATCAGCTGCAGCAGATCGCAACCGTGGTTCCAGCCCAGGCGTTCGGCGGTGGCGATAAACACCTCAAGCGGCGCATTGCCGGCACCGGCACCCTGGCCGGCCAGCGAAGCATCGACCCGCTGGCAGCCTTCCTCCACCGCGACAATCGAGTTGGCGACGCCGAGCGATAAATTATGGTGAGCGTGCATGCCGATTTCCGTGTGTTCATCGAGCACGTCGCGCAGCGCGCGGAAGCGATCGCGGATATCGTGCATCAGCATGGCACCGCCAGAATCGACCACGTACACGCAGGTGGCCCCGTAGGACTCCATCAGCTTTGCCTGCTGTGCCAGATGTTTGGGTTCAGCCATGTGGGACATCATCAGAAAACCGACGGTATCCATTCCCAGTTCGCGCGCATAGCTGATGTGCTGGCGTGAGATGTCCGCCTCAATACAGTGAGTGGCGACGCGCACTACCCGCGCGCCAGCATCATAGGCATTACGTAAATCATGAACGGTGCCGATGCCGGGCAGCAGCAGCGTCGCAATCCGGGCACGGTTGACCGACTCTGCGGCAGCGGCAATCCACTCTACGTCGCTGTGTGCGCCGAAGCCGTAGTTGAAGCTGGAGCCGGATAGCCCATCACCGTGGGCCACTTCAATCGAGTCCACGCCGGCGCGATCCAATGCGGCGGCGATTTGCCGCACCTGAGGCAATGAATAGCGGTGGCGTACGGCATGGGAACCGTCACGCAAAGTGACATCGGAGATATAGAGTTTTTTCATCTTCATGCTCCCTGACCTTGCAGCAAGCGCCTTGCGATATGCTCACCGCAGGCCAGTGCGGCTGACGTCATGATATCGAGGTTGCCGGCATAGGCCGGTAAATAGTGGGCGGCCCCTTCGACTTCCAGGAAGATGGATACTTTCAGGCCTCCTTGTGGGCCCAAATCCGGATAAAGATGCGCATCGGCCGGGGCTATGGTTTCAAACTGGACTTCCTGCTTCAGGCGATAGCCGGGTACGTACTCTTGCACTTTGGCCACCATGGCAACCACCGCGTCGGTAATCGCTTGGCGATCGCTCGGTGGCGTCAGGCAGAAAACGGTATCACGCATCATCAAGGGCGGTTCGGCCGGGTTGAGGATAATGATGGCCTTGCCCCGCCTTGCACCGCCCACACTTTGCAATGCCAGCGCGGTGGTTTCGGTAAATTCGTCGATGTTCGCGCGAGTGCCGGGCCCCGCAGAGCGGCTGGAGACCGAAGCGACAATTTCGGCATAGTAAACCTCGGTGACGCCGGCGACGGCGGCCACCATCGGAATGGTGGCCTGTCCGCCACAGGTGACCATGTTCAGGTTTGGCGCATCGCTCTGGGTTGCCAGGTTTACCACCGGCACCACGTAGGGACCGATGGCTGCCGGGGTCAGGTCGATCACCCGAACGCCATGCTGTTGCAGCAGTTTATTGTGATGCGCGTGCGCCCCGGCCGAGGTGGCGTCAAAAACCACTTTGATTTCGCTGAAGTCGGGCAGCGCGAGCAGGCCATCAATACCTTCAGGCGTCGTCGCCACGCCCAGCCGATTCGCCCGCGCCAATCCATCGGAGGCAGGATCGATTCCGACCATCGCGGCCATTTTCAGGTGCCGGCCCTGGCGCAGGATCTTGATCATCAGATCGGTGCCGATATTGCCCGAACCGATGATTGCAGCAGCAATTTGCGCTGAGTTGCTCATTGATCACCTCCTGTAGCAGAGGCGAAGCGGGTGCTGACCTGACCGAGGCCCTCAATGCGGGCGCTAAACACATCCCCGGCGCAGGCCGCGACCATTGGCCCCAGCGCGCCAGTGAGGATGATATCGCCGGCTCGCAGGGCGTTACCGCGTTGCGCCAGCGTGTCTGCCAACCACAAGGCGGCAAGCAGCGGATTGCCCAGACAGGCCGCTCCAGCGCCCACCGAAACCGGTTCGCCCGCGCGCTCCAGCACCATGCCACAGCCCAGCAGATCGACGTCCTTCAACTGCACCGGGCTGTTGCCCAGCACGAACAGGCCGCAGGAGGCGTTGTCGGCAATGGTGTCTGCCAGTGAGATATCCCAGCCGGCGATGCGGCTATCAACCACTTCGAGAGCGGGCAGCAGATAGGCGGTGGCGCGGATCAGATCGGCGAGCGTGTTTTTTTCATGGGGAAGATCCTGTTCAAGTACCAAGGCGATTTCGGCTTCCACCTTGGGCTGAATCAGCCGTCCGGCGGCAATCTCTTCACCGTCACACAGCGCCATGTCGGCGAACAGCTGGCCGAAATCCGGTTGATTGACCCCCAGTTGGCGTTGTACCGCCGCCGACGTCAGTCCGATTTTGCTGCCCACCGGCCGCTGTCCCTTTTGGATCCGCTCCTGGTTATTGAACCGCTGTACGGCATAAGCGGCATCGATATCCTGAGAACCCACCAGGTGGCGAACCGGCGAGCAGGGGCGGCCACTCTCGGCGGCTTGTCTGAGCATTTTGGCGGCTTCATGGTGTTCAGGCTTCAGTGAATTTGACACATGACTCTCCTGTTATGCGCCACGAGTGAACGTGGCCGTTTTCCCTGCGGCCGGGTATTGCCGTGAACCATGCCCTTGAAGAAAGAGCGCGTTGGCGAACATGATTTAGCCAGCCGGCGAGAGTGGATACAGGGCAGTCTAATCAGATGGCCAATAAGCGAAAATGAATAAAGTGGCTTTTGCTATTCCCTAAAGTTATGCCATAGTCGCCAGACAAGGCGCCTGGGCCAGACGATTTTTGGGAGTAAACGACCATGAATGAACGTTCCCCTTTTAACGTTAGCGATATGATCCTGAATCGGCTCAAGCTGCGTCCGCTGCTGATTTTTGACCGGGTATTACGCAATCAGTCGATTGCTCGTGCGGCTCGGGAACTGAATCTGACCCAGCCCGCAGTGACCAAAGCGATCCGCGAACTGGAACAACAGCTGGATACCCTGCTGTTCGATCGTAATAATCGGGGCGTGACCCCAACGGACTGCGGTGTGCTGCTGGGAGAACGGGTTAAGTCGGTGATTGCCGAGCTGCGCTACCTGACCGATGAACTGAACACCTTTAAGGGCGGCGTTGTCGGGCATGTCGTGGTGGGAACGCAGATCTCGGCCAGCGCCAGTTTGTTGCCGCGCGCTATCTTGTTGCTGAAAGAGCGGGCACCCAAAATTTTAGTCAGCGTAAGGGAAGGGCCGCAGGACTACTTATTTCCTGCGTTAGCGACCGGTGAGCTGGATGTGGTGGTGGGGCGTTTGCCCGAACCCGATGCGCCTCTGACTGGCCGAATGGCGCTGAGTCACCGGGCGTTATATTGCAACAGCCTTTGCGTGGTGGCCGGCAGTCGCCATCCGCTGGTACAAGAAGCCAATCTTAACCTGCAACACCTTGCGCCCTGGCCGTGGATCCTGCCGCCGCTCGACTCGCCGGCCCGGCGCGTTGCCGATCAATTCTTCAAAGAGTCCGGGTTGCCGGCCCCTGAAAATATCGTGGAGTCATTGTCGCTGCTGACCAACGTCAACCTGCTGGTGGATTCTTCATTCCTTGGCCTGATGCCGACCGCCGCGGCGCGGCGCTTTATTGCTGCCGGCCTGCTATTCCAACTGCCGCTTGGCGACGTGGGCCCCTCCACCGAGGTCGGGTTTTCCATCCGTGAAGATAAGCCTTTGACGCCGGCGAGCCGGCAACTGATTGAATGCCTGAAATTGGCGGTTCAGGAAGACAATACGTTGCCTGGCTATAACCAAACGGCATAGCAAAGCCCGCTTTATTCATTTTCACCTTATTTCAACGGCTCCCTACACTGCGTAACGATACCCGGCCGAGGCTCCCCTCCAACGGCGTTGCTTTCAGACGCCAATGGCAGGCTTCTTCGTGCCGCTTTGTGACTCAGGAGGAACAGTGCCGTGGCAATTTATCAATCCGCGCCGGATTTACCCTTGTATATCGACGGTCAGTTTGTCGATGGGATCCGACAGTTCGACAATATCAGCCCCGTTGATGGACATCTCGTTTCGCGCGTTGCCGAAGCGGGGGAAGCGCAGGTCGCGGCAGCGGTTAAGGCCGCTCATGCCGCACTCTCAGGGCCCTGGGGGCAACTGAGCGTGCCGGAACGTGTTGCGCTATTGCACCGGGTAGCCGAGGGTATCGAAGCCCGTTTTGACGAATTTGTCGCGGCAGAAGTGGCGGACACAGGGCGCCCCGAGAGTCTGGCTCGTACGCTGGACGTTCCCCGAGCCATTGCCAACTTCCGCACTTTCGCCGATCTGGCCGCAACCGCGGTCAATGAATGCTGCGAAACGCCACAGGCCGATGGCGGCCTGCTGTTCAACTATACGGTCCGCAAACCGCTTGGGGTGGTGGCCGTGATTTCTCCCTGGAACCTGCCGTTGCTGCTGCTGACCTGGAAGCTCGGGCCGGCGTTGGCGATGGGTAACACCGTGGTGTGCAAACCGTCGGAAGAAACGCCCTCTTCGGCAACGCTACTGGCGCAAGTGATGCATGAGGCCGGTTTGCCTGCCGGGGTCTTTAATCTGATCCACGGTTTTGGACCGGGTTCTGCGGGGGAATACCTTACCCGCCAGCCAGAGATTGCCGCCGTTTCCTTCACCGGTGAATCTCGTACGGGCAGCGCCATCATGAAAGCGGTGGCGGATGGCGTAAAAGAGGTCTCTTTCGAATTGGGCGGCAAAAATGCCGCGGTGGTGTTTGCCGATGCTGACTTTGAGGCGGCGGTTGCCGGCGTGGCACGTTCTTCGTTTTTCAATACCGGGCAGGTCTGTTTGTGCTCTGAGCGGGTTTATGTGGAACGCCCGATCTTCGAGCGTTTCGTCGCGGCATTAAAAGAACGGGCCGAAGCCTTGAAAATAGGCTATCCCGATGAAGAGGGCGTGGATCTCGGCCCGCTGGTGTCGCAAAAGCACCGGGATAAAGTGCTTTCCTACTTCGCGCTGGCGCGTAGCGAAGGAGCAAACCTGATCACCGGGGGAGAAGTGCCGGTATTCGGTGACGAGCGCGATAACGGCTCCTGGATCCGCCCAACCATTTGGACCGGGCTGGACGACGACGCACGCTGCGTGCGCGAAGAGATTTTTGGACCGGTATGTCACATATCGCCTTTCGATAGCGAAGAGGAAGTGCTGGCGAGGGTCAACGACAGCCAATATGGCCTGGCGTGCGCGTTGTGGACCAGCCAGGTAGGGCGAGCGCATCGTCTGGCAAGGCGTATCCACACCGGTATTGTCTGGGTCAACAGTTGGTATGCCCGCGATCTGCGTACCCCGTTTGGCGGCAGCAAACTTTCCGGTATGGGTCGCGAGGGTGGCCGCCACTCTTTGGATTTTTACTCTGAAATCAGCAATGTCTGCATAAAACTATAATCGCTCACCGGCTGCCGCCAGCCCGTGGCAGCCCGCAGAGTCCCCTCTTCGCTGAAGGAGCCTGACCTCATGTCTCATTCCCCACCTCTGGATATTGAAAGCTTCATCGATAGCGCGGGGTTTTCCCCGTTCCAATGGCTACTGCTGCTGCTGTGTTTTTTGGTGATTTTCATGGACGGTTACGATATGGCCGCGATTGCCTACGTGGCTCCTTCACTGTTGGACGAATGGGGAGGGCAGAAGGCCGAACTGGGGCCGGCCATGAGCGCGGCGTTGTTTGGTTTGGCTTTTGGTTCGCTGCTGTCCGGGCCGCTGGCGGACAGGGTGGGCCGCAAACCGGCGGTGATCTATTCCGTATTGTTGTTTGGGGTGTTCAGTCTGGCTACCGCCTGGTCATCTTCGATAGGATCATTGACCCTGTTGCGCTTTATTACCGGATTAGGGTTAGGGGCTGCGATGCCCAATAGCATCACGCTGCTGTCCGAATACTGCCCCAGCAAACGGCGCACCATGATAGTCAGTGCCATGCTTTGCGGCTTCCCGCTGGGGGCGGCCGTCGGTGGCCTGCTGGCCTGTTACCTTATCCCTTCATTTGGCTGGCGTTCGGTGCTGGTGGTGGGGGGCGTCGTGCCTATCCTGCTGTGCGTAGCCTTGCCCTGGTTACTGCCGGAATCGGTGCGTTATATGGTACTTAAGGGCTATCCCAGTGCCCGTATTCGCGCCATTCTGCGGCGTATAAAGAAGGAAGGCGTCGAGCGGGCAGAGCAGTTCGTGATTGCGGACAGAATTGCCGACGGACACTCCGCGATCCGCGCCATTTTGAGCTCTCCTCATCGCACTATCACCGGCTTGCTGTGGCTTAGCTGTTTTATGAGCATGCTGGTGTTTTATATGATTGTTAGCTGGATGCCCCTGTTGCTAAAAGAGGCGGGGCTGTCGGTGCTGCAATTTTCCCATATCAGCGCGCTGTTCCCGTTAGGCGGTGGCGTGGGATCCATACTGATCGGTTGGGTGATGGACCGCCGTGAACCCAACAAAGCATTGGCTTTGACCTATCTGATTGCCGGGTTATTGGCCTATGGCGTAGGGTTGGCGGTCGGCAACGTCACCCATACTCTGCTGTTGGGTTCACTGGTGTTCTTTATGGGGTTTGTTTCTGGTGGCGGGCAGTCTGCACTGGCGTCGCTGGCCGCTTCGTATTATCCCACCGGTTGCCGAGCTACCGGGGTGGGCAGCATGTATGGCGTGGGGCGTTTTGGTGCCATATCCGGTGTGCTCGCCGGCGCTGAATTGTTGCGTCATCAGTACCCTGCGACGACCATTTTCAGCCTGTTGCTGATCCCGGCCTGGTTGGTTTGCCTGGCGCTAATGCTGAAGTATTTCAGCGGGCGGCGGCGAGAGCCACTGTTGACCCGCCTGCAGGATAAACGCTGAATACGGCGCCCACGATTGGTGCACTGCATCGCTCAACTGTCTTCTTATTCCACCGTTGAGGGAACTGCGGGGCCGGGTTGATTCGCTTATCTGCATCCTGAAGAAATAATTCGGGATTGAAGCCCTGGCTGTGCGCTGGGGCTTTGGTTTATGTGATCCGATCGGTGAACAATTGAGCTTTTGTTTATGCTGCAGCGTTAAAATACAGCCAAATGCCCATTAGGATCTCACCGTGCGTAAATCAAAATTCTTGCTGGTAACGTTACTCTGCCTGTGTGCAGCTACCGCGCTTTATGTATTGGCCTACCGGTCGCTGGGTCATTATCTCAGCGACGGCGAGAAAGCCTACCCCGATATCAGCATTGAAATCCGCTAAGACCCGCCATCCTATCCCAACTGGCTGCTTTGTACCGCCGCGGCAGTGCCGGTTTGGGCCGTATTTATAACGTCGCAGCATCGCCAATGAAAAGGCGCTATTTTTCGTCGGGAAGGAAATAATGCCCGCACTTAGGGCAGATCATGGTGATGTTTTTACGCACTTTGCGACCGTTTTGCTCAGAAGCGTGGGCGCATTTTGGGCAGATCACTTTTACTGATGAGTCACTGAACATCTTAAGGGCATCAAAGATAGACATATCTTTCACCGGGTAGATGTAAGGAGCCTCAGTCTAGCATTGGCCGGGGTTAATAGCCCTTTATTGATTGTTTATTAATCATTTTTGTGAGGGCGGCGTGGTGACGCTGGGCCCTGCATCAAACGCCGCCGCAGTAAAAATGTCACATTTCCATCCGAGGTTACATCTGCCGGAGCAACCTTACGCAGGCATGACAGTTCTATACATTGTGGCTGGTAATTTAACAGCTACCCGATGATGTTGTGTGTTATCCATTCCCTGTAGTGTATTACCCCATCCCTGTTAAGTTTATCCCGCCTTGTGCGGGATTTTTTTTATCTGCGTGCAATCGCCAGTCCGCCAAACATAATGTCGCGAGTGGCCTGCAGCGCCAGAAAATCATGGGGGAAACCGAGCTCGATGGCACTGGCGGTTTCCAGCCGTTGCCATTGTTCTTCTGTGAGCTGGACGTCTAACGCGCCCAGATTATCTTCCAATTGCGCCAGCGTACGTGCGCCAATGATAGGGGCGGTCACCGCCGGGTTACGCAGCGTCCAGGCCAGGGCCACTTGTGAAGGGCTGAAGCCGGATTCGTCGGCCAGCGCCTGGACCTGAGCGGCAATCGAAAGGTTGCGTTCGGTCAGCATGCCCTTATTGCGTACCATTGCGCGCCTTGTCCCGTTCTCTTCCCCCATGGGCTGCAAATCACGTCGGCTGTATTTACCGCTTAAGATACCGCCGGACAGCGGTGACCAGGGGATCACGCCGAGGCCCAGTTCCTGCGCCATCGGGATCAGCTCGCGCTCGACGGTGCGTTCCAGCAGGCTGTATTCGATCTGCAGGCCAATCAGCGGTGTCCAGCCGCGCAACTCCGCCAGGGTTTGCATTCTGGCGGCCTGCCAGGCGGGTAGATCCGAAACGGCCAGGTATAACACCTTGCCGGCGCGCACCAGGTCATCCATGGCGCGCATGATCTCTTCCACCGGGGTGGTGAAGTCCCAGGCGTGTAGATACAGCAGGTCGATATAATCGGTATTCAGGCGCTGAAGGCTGTCTTCCACTGAGCGCACCATACTCTTGCGATGGTTGCCGCCGGAGTTGGGATTATCGGGTTGCATGGGCAGCGTGTATTTGGTGGCGATCACCAACCGATCGCGGCGTCCGGCGGCGAACTCTCCCACAAAGCGTTCGGCGCTGCCTTCGGTATAGCGGTTGGCGGTATCGATGAAATTGCCGCCGCGTTCGACATAAATATCAAACAGGCGGCGTGCTTCCGCCTGTTCCGCCCCCCAGCCCCAGTCGCTGCCGAAGGTCATGGTGCCGAGCGCCAGCGGCGAGACGCGCAGGCCTGAACGGCCCAGCAGACGGTAGTGATTGAGGGCCAGTGATGTGTGCATTGGGTATTCCTCTGTGGTTTTTTCCCAGAATAGGCCCCGTGATACTCTGATTGAATACGCTATAATCTGCATGAATTATTAAGCGCAGGAGGCATAATGAGGGGAAGTGACTTTGCAGAGCTGCGCGCTTTTGCTGCCATTGTGGAACATGGCGGTTTTGCCCGCGCCGCAGCGCAACTGGGCATGTCCGCTTCCGCGCTCAGCCAGACTCAGCGTAATCTGGAAACGCGGTTGGGCGTTCGGCTGCTGAACCGAACCACTCGCAGCCTGGCGCTTACCCAGGCGGGGGAGCAGCTGTTGGCGCGCCTTTCGCCGGCCTTGGCCGAAATTGAGGCCGCCGTGACCCAGACGGCAGCGCTGCGTTTACAACCGGCGGGCACGTTGCGACTCAATGCCTCCGGCTTGGCGGCGATCTATTATCTGGCCCCGTTGCTGACCCCGTTTAATGCACATTATCCCGATATTGTGGTGGATCTGAGTGTGGATGATAGGCTGGTGGATATTGTTGCCGCCGGTTTCGACGCGGGCGTACGTCTGCATGAGCGGCTGGAAAAAGACATGGTGGCGGTCGCGCTTGGGGGGGAACAACGCATGTGCGTGGTCGCCTCGCCGGCATACCTGGCCCGTTTCGGTACGCCGCAAACGCCGGAGGCGCTACGGCGGCATCGTTGTCTGAATACTCGCTGGCCGACCAACGGTAGCCTCTATCGCTGGGAGTTCGAGCGCGGTGGCGAAAAGCTGGAGATTGCAGTGGAGGGGCCCCTGATCGCGGATGAACCGCAGGTTCTGGTGCGTGCCGCCGTGGAGGGGATGGGGATTGCCTATTTGTTCGAAAGCCAGGTGGCTGAGGCCCTGGGGGACGGAAGGTTGTTGTCGTTGCTCACGGCCTGGACGCCGCCTTTCCCCGGATTTTACCTTTATTATCCCGCTAATCGGCAAATGCCGCGTCCGCTGCGTGCGTTTATCGATTTCGCCAGGCAGCAGGGTTAACGGGCAGCAGTGAGCTGATATGCATCCGGTTTTTTTGAATAACTCTGTCAGATAAATTTGGTATTCCCTCCAGTGACAGTTAAGTAGATTGGATCAGAGTATCTCCGGGTGCCATCGGCACCCTCATGCAACGATCAGGGAGTTTCTAATGGCGAAGACAGTGGTAATTTTTCACTCCGGCTACGGCCACACCGAACGTTTGGCAAACGTGGTTGCGCAAGGTGCCGAAGCGGAACTGATCGCTATCGATCAGGAAGGCAATATCAGCGATGAAGCCTGGCAAAAACTGGATGAGGCGGATGCCATTATCTTTGGTTCGCCAACTTATATGGGGGGCCCGTCCTGGCAATTTAAAAAATTCGCCGACGCCAGTTCAAAAGCCTGGTTTACCCGCAAGTGGCAGGACAAGGTTTTTGGTGGCTTCACCAACAGCGCCAGCCTGAACGGCGATAAGCAGGTTACGCTGATCGCTCTGCAGACGCTGGCCTCCCAGCATGGCGGCCTGTGGGTCAGTCTGGGTTTATTGCCGGCTAATACCAAGTCGGCGCAGCGTACCGACGTGAACAACCTCGGCGGTTCTGTAGGGCTGCTGGTACAGACGCCTTCGGATGCCGGTGTGGATGAAATGCTGTCGGGCGATCTGGAAACCGCCGCGCTTTACGGCCAACGCGTTGCGGGCTTTGCCGCCAAACTGGCTTAAGTATTATTCCCTTGCACGCTAAAGGGGGAGATTAGCCAGGCACGCTTTTATTCATATGCACACTTTTTCTGCTCATTTTTTCTACACAATTGGGGCGTAAATTAGTGTGTGTTATTAGCCTGCTTGGGCTAACACTGCATTTCGTACAAATATTCCCGGTTCCTAGGCCGGGTTTTTTGTTGCTAAGGTGTGCTTAAGCTTGCGGCGATACCATGAACGGCAGCAGGGCCAGCAATGGCCGTGTCGTAACTGTCAATTAGCTGCTCTTCAAGCGAGCCCGCACTGTGCGGGCTTAATTTGATGACAAACACCCGAAAAGCGTGGTTTTCGGATGTTTGGGGTAAACCTGAAGACATAATCCTTTGTTTTTATTCGCACATAAAACATAACTTTTAAGTACAAAGGACTTTGTCAGCAGTCTGAGCCCGCACTGCGGGCTTTTTTTATGAATTGCGCTTCGTTGCGTGTTACCGGAAAATAATAACCGGCAGTGCGGCTTGAGCGGCAAGTAAAATACCCATCTTATTATTATGGTTTTGGCGTTGTGATGATCGGTGAGGGTTTACGCTATGCTGATAGATATCCTTGAACATTATTTTCGGGCGGGTGAAAATCCGTTTCGCGTTGAAGGATACCGCTGAGCGGTGGCGTTAAGAGCATTCTGTTAATAAAAAACGAATCTATCTTTGTTGCTGATCTGTCTGTATTTTTTAATTTTAACTCTGATTGTTATGTCTTCCTCATCATCTCGGGCGGGGGAATATGCATAGAATTGCTCTGGTGATTATAAATATATGGGTAAGGCGATGAACGCCAGAATAAATGCCAAGCAGGGATTGCCGGTCGCCATCCAGTTGATCACGCTTTTTCTGCTGGCCTATTTACTGTCCCTGCTGGGTATTTTTACACGCCCAATAGGTTCGCTTTCTCTGTTTTGGCCGGTGAATGCGATTTTACTCGGTCTGCTATTACGCAAGCCCGCCTATGCCAGCCCTGCCGGGTGGTTGATCACCTATCTTGGGATGATTGCCGCCGATCTGACTAATGGCGAAAGCCTGGCGCTGGCGCTGTGGCTGAATGCCTGCAATATGTCCCTGATTGCCACCGGCTATGGTGTGATGCTGCTGTTGCCGCAGTCGCAGCGCCGAATGGGCAAGCCTCAGGCCATCCTCTACATGTTCACCGCCAGCCTGAGCGGTGCGGCAGTGGCGTCGACGCTGTCGATTCTGCGCAACGACAGCCTGTACAACAACACGGCGATTATTGCCTGGTTGGCGTGGTTCAGCGAACAGTTCTCGACCAACCTGCTGCTGCTGCCTGTCCTGCTGGCAGCCCCACGAATTAAGCAACTGCTGCGCATGCAGATCAACTGGCAGCTGCGCGCCGGTATGCCACTGCTGGCGCTGCTGTTTTCACTGGCGTTTAGCGTCTATATCGGCGGGCCGGGGGCGATTGCCTTCCCAATACCTGCGTTGCTGTGGTGCGCGGTTCGCTATCAGTTGTTCACCGTGACTCTGCTGACGTTACTGACCGGCATGACCGAGATCAGCAGCATTTCAGCCAACCTGATGCTGTATGAAACGCCGAACAACCACAATGCCTTCCTCGATACGCTGATGTCGGCCCGCCTGGGCATTGCCATGCTGGTCATGGGGCCGCTGATCCTTTCCAGCTCAATCGCGGTTAACCGTAAGCTGCTGCGGCGCCTGGAGCACAGCGCCAACCATGATTTCCTGACGGGCGTGTTGGCGCGTAACGCCCTGACGCGCAAGGCCGGAGAGCTGTTGGACCACAAACTTAAATCGAAAGAAGCGGTGTCCTTGCTGCTGATCGATATCGACCATTTTAAACAGATAAACGACACCTACGGCCATTTGGTCGGCGATCAGGTGTTGGCTTCATTCGCCCACATCGTCAGGCGCGAGCTGCGTCACGATCAGCTGTTTGGGCGTTTGGGCGGTGAAGAGTTTGCGATTATGCTGCCGCGCGCGCTGGCGGCGCAGGGCGTGGCCCTGGCAGAGCATTTACGGCAGTTGGTGCAAAAAGCCGACTTGTCCCCCGGCGGTAAAGTGTCGTTAAACATCACCATCAGCGTGGGTGTCGCCAGTCTGGCGATGAACGAAGTGAAATCGCTGGAACAGCTGATGAATATGGCGGATATCGCGCTTTATCGCGCCAAGTCGCAGGGGCGTAACAGGGTGGAGTCGTTTAATGTGATCAACGGCAACAGCGTGGGCCACATCCTGTTTAAATAAAGGCGTCAGTTCTGCTTGGGTTCAAACTCGGTGCCGCAGTTTGGGCAGATCAGCATGACTTTTTGCTGCAGCATCGAGCACTTTTGGGTCGTCACATAGGCGCATTTCGGGCAGGCGATTTGGGTTGAGCGGTTGATGAAACCTTTAACACTGCTGGTACCAGACATAATAAATGGCCTGTGTCAGGTGAAAACCCACGCTAACACAGGTGGTATCAAATTGCTTAGAATGTTTTATACCCGTCGCCTTTCAAGCTGCAGCGTTGTTACCTGCACTCAATTATGTGGCCCGTCCATGGGCCACACCCCTTTTAGGGGCCTCTGCCAGCAGCGTTCAAATCTGCTCCCGGCAGATTTGTCCCCCAGTTACTTACTGAAGTAAGCGCCTGGGGATGAGCTAGCTGGTCGCCTAGCTACAACTCGAAATTCATAGGGTATATGCGGCTGGCGGTGGTTGTGATTACAGGCTTTTAAGCACTTTCAGCGTTTCGTCCATGTCGATCTCGTGTTCGGAGAAGGTATGGGTTTCGTTCTGGAAGGTGGTGATAGTCAGCATGCGCAGCGTCTGCATGGTCTGGGCCGCGTCCTCAGACTGCGGGCGGATGCGGTTCATCAGCAGGCCAACCGACAGCACGGTATTTTCTTTATCCACGTCTGCTTTCACCGGCACTTCCTTGGTGAAAGTATTGAAGGATTTGATGCTGGTGATTTTGATTCTTTCGTTGGCGATGATGATGTACTTGCTCGACGCCAGCACCTTGACCGCAAATGCCGAAGGGCCTTTGGTGTTGTTGGTCGGTTCGAAAGTCACCGCCGCGTTTTTCTTAATCAGCTCCGGGTTTTGCACTTTAATCACGTGAAAATAACGATTTTCCCCGTTCTCGTCGGTAATAAAGCCAAAGCCTTTGTCTTCAAAAAAAGTCGTTATCTTGCCGTTCATCATCATTCTCATAAAGTCGTTCAATACAGTGCTTATGATAGCGCGGAATGCCTTGCAGTGACAGATTGCGTGCCCGGCATTTGATAATGCGATAACGGCATTTAGCCGCGTGGTGGCCGCATGCTATTTTCAGCCTGACTTTATTCATTTCTGAAAGGGAAAATCGATGGGAATTAAACGGCTTAACCACGCAGTGTTGTATGTCAGCGACGTGCAGCAAAGTGCGGACTTTTATCATCAGGTGCTGGGATTCAAGCTCAAGCCTTCGGGCAGCCCCGATAAAGCGGTGTTTACCCAGGCGGCCGATTCGGACAATGATCACGATTTGGCGCTGTTCAGCAAGAACCTGGGGCAGCAGCGGGCCGGTGTTTTTCGCGCTAACGGTGAGCCGCCGGCGGAAAACGAGCCTCCGGCCGGGTTGTATCATCTGGCCTGGGAAGTCGATAGCCTGGACGAACTGGAGCGCATTCGCGATCAATTGGCGCAGCGGGGCATTCTTGGACTGGAGGAAGACCATGGCGTGCACAAGAGCATCTACGGGCATGATCCGGACGGACTGCTGTTTGAAGTGACCTGGTTTATTCCGGCGGCGTTGCAGACCGAAGAAGATCGCAACCAGCGCGGCATCAAACCGCTGGATTTCGTCGCCGAAAAACGCCGTTTCGCGCAGGCATGATAGAACGGGGCGCCGTTGGGCGCCCTACAGTTACAGAACCTTATTGAGAAAGTTGACGGTGCGGTGATGCTGCGGATGGTTCAGTACCTGCCGCGCATTCCCCTGTTCGACGATTTGCCCATCGACCATAAAGACTATCTGGTCCGCCGCTTCGCGCGCAAAGCCAATTTCATGGGTCACCACCACCAGCGTAACTCCCAGATCCGCCAGTCCTTTGATGACGTCCAACACTTCGCCAACCAGTTCCGGATCCAATGCCGAAGTCGGTTCATCGAACAAAATCACCTTTGGATTCAGCGCCAGAGCACGAGCAATGGCGATACGCTGTTGCTGACCACCGGACAGATGGCGCGGGTAGGCATCCGCCTTGTGCCGCAGGCCGACGGTATCCAGCAACTGATAAGCGACCTCTCTGGCCTGGGCCCGCGAGTAAATCTTATGCACCACCGGCGCTTCAACGATGTTTTCCAGTACCGTCAGGTGCGGGAACAGGTTGAAGTTCTGGAACACGTAGCCGACGTTGATGCGCTGCTTGAGAATGGCGTTTTCTTTCAGTTCATACAGCTTGTCGCCCTTGCGCCGATAGCCGACGTAGTCGCCGTCGATACGGATAAAACCTTCGTCGACGCGCTCGAGATGGTTGATGGCCCGCAGCAGGGTGGACTTGCCGGAGCCGGATGGCCCAAGAATGACCGTGACGGTTCCCGGCTGCAGCGTCAGGCTGACGTCGTCCAGCGCTTTATGCTTGCCAAAATATTTGCTCACGTTGCTGATTTCAATCAGGCCGCGGGCCGGTACCGGGACAATGTTGCGCACCGGCGCTTCGCGCAGGGCATAATAATCAATGGCTTCGGACATGGGATCCTCCTAACGTTTTAACCAGCCGGCCAGTTTCTGCCATGGCGTTGGCGGCAGCTCGCGGACTGCGCCCCGGGCGAAATAGCGTTCGATGTAATACTGAATGACCGACAATGCGGTAGTGATGAACAGGTACCAAACCGTGGCGACCATCAGCAGTGGAATCACCTGCTGAGTGCGGTTGTAGATCACCTGAATGGTGTAAAACAGCTCCGGCAGCGCCAATACGTAAACGATTGAAGTTCCTTTCGCCAGGCTGATGATTTCGTTGAAACCGGTCGGCACGATGGAGCGCAGCGCCTGCGGCAGGATAATGCGGAAAGTGCGGCGATAGCCCGGCAGGCCGAGCGCCGCCGCTGCCTCATGCTGGCCATATTCCACGCCGAGAATGCCGCCGCGGATGATTTCTGCGGTATAGGCCGATTGCACTAATGTGAGCCCCAGCACTGCCACGGAGAACTGGCTGAGAATATCGATGGTCGGATAGCTGGCGAACACCAGTGAAGTAAAGGGAATTCCTAACGAGATCGCATCGTACAGGTATGAAAAGTTATACAGAATAATCAGCACCAGAATCAGCGGCAGTGAGCGGAACAGCCAGATATACCCCCACGCCAGCGAGGCCAGCAGATAAGAGCGTGACAGCCGCGCCAGCGCCAGCAGGGTACCGAAGATGATGCTAAACAGGGTACCAAGCAGCGTCAGCAGCAGGGTCTGCCCCAAGCCCGACAGCACCGCAGGTGCAAAGAACCATTCGGCGAAGACGCCCCATTCCCAACGTTCGTTAGCCGCCACCGACTGGACGATGGCCGCCAGAATAAAGACTGAAAACAGCGCGCCCACCAGCCGTAGCGGGTAGCGTGCAGGAACCACTTTTAACACTTCTTGTTTGGACATTGCAGGTCTCCTGAAACAGATCAAAGGGTGAATAAGGGGCGCTCCCCTAGGCAATCTTCCTTTCCGGCGCACAACAGAGCGCGTCCGCTGTTATCAGGCTTTTACGAAACGGCAGCCGGCCGTCGTAGGGTGGGCGGCTGTAAACTTCACTGTCGACGCTGGGATCGAACTGCGGCTGATAGCCGTTGCTCAAATACAGGCCCACGGCTTCCGGCTGGCGAAAGCCGGTGGTCAGATAGAGCTGGCGATAACCCTGTTCCAGCGCCAGCGTCTCCAGCTGCTGCAATACCCGCTGCGCCAGCCCCTGTCGGCGCAGGTCTGTTCGGGTCCAGATACGTTTGAGCTCGGCAGTTTGCGGATCGTAGCGTTTGAAGGCTCCCATGGCGATGGGCTCGCCGGCCCGCAGCAGCACGGTAAAGGCTCCCTGCGGTGGGGCGTACAGATCCAGCGTTTCCTGCTCCTGGTCACCAAAATAGTTGCCGTAGCGTTGGCGGTACTCGTCAAACAGCCCGGCGATCACCGGCGCGATCAGCGGATCGTTCGGCAGCGTTTGGATAAAAACGTCATTTGCCATCTGCATGCTCCTAATCGCCCAAGCCTTGAGGGTTGATCTCCGAATGCGGGATACGTTCGACGCTTTCCCCCCAGCGATTCAGCACCTGATCGTATTGACCGCCCTGGATCACCCCGTTCAGCGCTTCGTTCACTGCGTACACCAGGCCATTGCCTTTCTTGGTGGTGACGGCGATGTGTGCCACTTTTGGCCAGCCGCCGTCTACCGTGCCAGCCAGTTTGGTTCGGCCATTGAGCGCAGCCTTGTAGGCACCCATGACATTGGGACCGAAGTAAGCATCGGCGCGGCCGGACTGGAGAGCCAGTGTGGCGGCAGCGTCATCGGTGACGTAGATAGGCTGCAGCGGTTTCAGCCCTTGCTGTTGGTTCTGTTTATCCCACTCCAGCAAGATCGCTTCCTGGTTGGTGCCGGAGCCGACGATGATCTTCAGCCCGGCAATGTCTTTCGCCTCTTTAATCGAGGCGATCTTGCCGTTCGATTTCACGTAGAAGCCGAGGGAATCGATGCGATAGGTGGCGAAGTCGAAGCGTGTCTTACGCTCTTTGGTCACGGTGACGTTAGTGATAGCGGCGTCGTATTTTCCGGAGGCGACGCCCAGCGGCCAGTCTTCCCAAGAGGTTTGCACCACGTTAAGTTCCAGGCCCAGGCTGTCGGCAACCAACTGTGCGATGTCGGACTCGCTGCCAATCAACGTTTTATTGTCCGAGGCGAACAGCGCCAGCGGCGGGGTGTTGAGCGCGGCAATCGCCACGGTGAACTTGCCCGGTTGCACGAAATGGAAGCCTTGCGGCAGTTTAGCGATCGCCTGCGGGTTTTTAGCCACGTGGATACGGGTTTCATTGGCTTTTAAATCGATGCCGGTGCCGGCGGCCAGGGCCGAGCCAGCCAGGCTCAACGAAGCCAACAGTGCGGCAACGGCGGTGACGGTAAAGGTTTTTCGCATAGCAGCTATCCCTGAAAAAAATATTATTGTTATTGAGTAAATTGGTTCAGTGGCTGCTTCAGGCCAAGGTGATCGCGCAGCGTGTCGCCGCTGTAATCGCTGCGGAACAGGCCACGTTGTTGCAAAATGGGTACCACGCGGTCAACAAAGTGGTTGAATGAATTGGGCGTACCGCCGCTGATGATGAAACCGTCGGCGGCCTGGGTGTCGAACCAGTCTTGCAGGCCGTCGGCCACCGCTTCCGGCGTACCGCCGAATACCGGACGCGGTGAGGCCGCTTCCAGCGCCACTTCGCGCAGCGTCAGATTGCGCTCGCGGGCGTTGCGTTTGATGGCGTCGGTGGTGCTGCGAAAGCTGTTTTGCCCAAGGTCGCCAATGTCTGGGAAGGGCTCATCCAGCGGGTGGCGCGAGAAGTCATAGTGCTCAAAGTAGCGGCCCAGATAATTGAGCGCATTTTCGATGCTGACCAGGCGCGCGGTTTCCCAATACTGACGCTCCACGTCTTCATTATCGTCACCGACGATCACGCTGACGCCCTGGAAGATCCGCAGGTCATCCGGTTCACGCCCCTGTTCCACCAGCTGTTTTTTGACGTCCTGATAAAATGCCTGCGCCTGTTGTTGCGATTCATGATGGGTGAAAATGGCATCGGCGTGTTTGGCGGCCAACTGCTTGCCGTCTTCCGAAGCGCCCGCCTGGAACAGGATCGGACGGCCCTGAGGTGTGCGGCCGATATTCAGTGGCCCCTGCACCGAGAAGAACTCCCCCTGATGGTTCAGGGTATGCAGTTTTCCGGCGCTGAAAAATTCGCCGCTCTGCTTGTTACGCACGAAGGCGTCGGTTTCCCACGAGTCCCACAGCCCTTTGGTCACGTCGAGGTATTCGCTGGCAATGCGGTAACGCAAGCTGTGTTCCGGATGTTCGGTACGCGAGAAATTCTTCGCCGATCCTTCCAGTGGCGAGGTGACAACGTTCCAGCCCGCCCGGCCTTTACTTAGATGATCGAGGCTGGCGAACTGGCGCGCCACGGTAAAGGGATCGCTGTAGGAGGTGGATAGTGTGCCCACCAGGCCGATTTTGTCGGTGGCGGCGGACAGGGCGGCAAGCAGGGTTAGCGGTTCAAAACGATTAAGGAAATGCGGGATGGACTTCTCATTGATATATAAGCCGTCGGCAACAAACACGAAATCCAATTTACCCTGTTCGGCTTTCTTTGCCGTGGCAATATTAAAATCGAGATTAATACTGGCGTCGGCGGTGGCATCCGGATGCCGCCATGCGGACATATTTCCCGACGCGCCATGCAAAATGGCGCCAAGACGCAATTGCCGTTGATTATTCGCACTGTTGCTCATTGCTTTCACCCTGTTAAATGCCGGTGTGGCGCTCTCTTTAGAGCTTCCACTATTGATTAGCGTCATCAGGATGTAAAACAACAAAACAGCATATTCAAATGTTGAAAATAGCAAATATAACGGTGAGGGAAATAATAAATCGCGGCGCAGAATACTCTGCGCCGCGAAATAATAATCAGGCAGGTTTTACACGTTGCTGGTGGCTTTTTCCGGCACCGTGGTTAATTGTTGCAGCGTGCGCTCCGCCAACAGTTCGAAATATTGTGAAGCGGGGAAAATCGCCTGTTCATCCGGATTGAAACGCGGATGGTGCAGGCCGAACTCGCTCGCCGAGCCGATGCTGACGAACACGCCAGGGACATGGTGCAGATAAAGCGCGAAGTCTTCACCCCCCATTTGCAATTCTGCCTCTTCCACCCGGTAGCCCGCTTCGGCCGCGACGGTTTTACTGAACGCAGCCCAGCGCGGGTCATTGACGACGGCCGGCGGTCCGGCCTGCCAGCGCAGCTCTGCTTCGGCGCCTAACGAGGCGGCTACGCCGTTAATCACCTGGCGGATTTTATCCGGTACCTGACGGCGAACTGCATCACTGTGGGTGCGCACCGTGCCTTCCAGCTCCACGGTTTGCGGCAAAACGTTCCAGGTATTGCCGCCTTCGATGCGTGTGACGCTCACCACCAGGGATTCCAGCGAACTGAAGCTGCGGCTGGGCAGGGTCTGGAGGGCGGTGACAATCTGGCTGGCGGTGACGATGGTATCGACCCCTTGCTCCGGCTTGGCAGCGTGCGCGCCCTTGCCGGTGATTAGGATCTGGAAACGATCGACGTTGGCATAAAATGCGCCTGCACGGGTGGCAAAGGTACCTGTTGGCAATTCTGGCGCGTTATGTAAGCCGAATACCGCAGCCACGTTATCCAAAGCACCGGCATCGATCAGGTGTTGGGCACCGTTAAAGGTTTCTTCTGCCGGCTGGAAGA
Source organism: Serratia sp. OS31 (assembly GCF_014164835.1). Lineage (NCBI taxonomy): Bacteria > Pseudomonadati > Pseudomonadota > Gammaproteobacteria > Enterobacterales > Yersiniaceae > Serratia > Serratia sp. OS31. The sequence goes on from NZ_JACJFQ010000014.1 coordinate 24,605, forward strand.
AAATACGCACCGTACCGGGCAGGGTAGATTCGCGCACTTTTAATAAGTGGGCGGTGCCAAGCATCACTGAAGTGTGGAAATCATGCCCACAGGCGTGCATCACGCCGCTGTTTTGCGAGCTGAACGGCACGCCAGAAATTTCTTCGATCGGCAAGGCGTCTATATCGCCGCGCAAGGCAATGATCGGTCCCTTGCCACTGCCGATTTCGGCCACCACGCCGGTCTTCAGCCCGAGCGGCAAAATACGGATACCGGCCTCTTCCAGCCAGCGGGTCAGGCGGGCGGTCGTGGCAAACTCGTGGTTGGACAGCTCAGGGTTCTGATGCAGTTCACGGCGGTAGGCGATGATTTTTTCGGCCAGTTGGCTGGTCATAGTCTTGGCTCACAGTGGTTAATAAGTTCTAACCCTAGTGCAGGGCGGCCGGAAGCAAAAAGACTGTCTGGTTATATTTCATAGCGATTGTGTCTGCATCAGGCCGTCAATGCGCGTTGACGGCCGATCAAACAGGCGTTCGACCGCTGTTCGCTGGGGTTTAGAGAGGATTGGGCTGCCCGTGACGGCAATGGCCAAAGGGGCGGGCGGTTTACAGCGGCGGAGACGGATTTTTTCACTTTTTATCGTTTTTATGTGATCCAGGTTGTGGACAAAATCCCGTCTAATTGCTGTACTGGACACACGTTTTGTGTCTTACATTCACGTTAAAGGTAAGTTTGATGTCTAAGATTAAAGGTAGCGTTAAGTGGTTTAATGAATCCAAAGGCTTCGGCTTCATTACTCCGGAAGATGGTAGCAAGGACGTTTTCGTTCACTTCTCTGCCATCGCTAGCAATGGTTTCAAAACTCTTGCTGAAGGCCAGCGTGTAGAATTTGAAATCACGAACGGTGCCAAAGGGCCATCTGCTGCTAACGTTATCGCTATCTAAGCTACAGTAGCCGAAATTCTTAAAACCCGCTCCCTGAGCGGGTTTTTTATTGCCTTTTTACGGCGATTTACGCCTGTGGTTTGCGTACCAGCAGCTTAAACAGCAGGATGGCGATGGCATAACAGCCGACAATGGTTAGCGCCATCGACACGCTGGAGGTGCCGCCCAGGCCGGTAAGCGGCACGCTGCAGGCACCCAGAGCGAACATGCTCACGCCAATCAACGCAGAGGCGCTGCCGGCTTTGTCTCCCTGACTTTGCATCGCCAGGGAAGACGCCGTAGGACCTACGATGCCGATCACCGCTACCGAGAAGAACAGCGGCACCAGCAACAGCGTCAATGGGGCATGCAGGCTGGCGGCCAGCAACAGCAGCAGCGAGGAAACCGCGGCCAGCGTTAAACCGCCTTTCAGCACCTTTCTTTCACCCCAATGTATGCTCAGGCGACTGGAGACCTGCGCCGAGATAATCAACCCGACGCCGTTGATGGCGAAGCACAGGCTGAACATCTGCGGGCTGAGGCCGTAAATCTGTTGCAGCACAAAAGGAGAGGCGCCGATGTAGGCGAACATCCCGGCCATCACAAAGCCTTGCGTCAGGCACAGGCCCATAAATTGGCGTTGGGTCAGCAAGCCGCCCAGCGACTGCAGCATCGCCAATATCCCGCCCTGGCTGCGACGTTCCGCGGGCAGTGACTCGTTCAGCTTCAAACTGGCTAACGTAAACAACAGCACTGCGATCCCTGCCAGTACGCCGAAAATTCCTCGCCAGTCCATGAACTGCAACATGGCGCCCCCCAGCACCGGCGCAACGATCGGCGCCAGGCCGTTAACCAGCATCAGCAAGGCGAAGAAACGTGTCAGTTCATGCCCGGAATAGAGATCTCGGGCGATAGCGCGTGAAATCACAGCGCCGCCGGCACCGGCCAGTCCTTGCAACAGGCGGGCAACCAGTAACTGGTCGATATTCGGTGCCAGCGCACACCAGAGGGAAGCGAACAGCAGCAGCGCTAACGAAACCAGCAGCGGACGCATGCGGCCGAGCTTGTCGCTGTAAGGGCCGAAAATCAGCTGGCCGACACCCAGCCCTAACAGGCCGGCCGTCAGGCTGAGCTGTGCCGTGGCGGTAGAGGTTTTCAGCTCTCCGGCCATCTCCGGCAGGGCGGGCAGGTAGAGATCGATGCACAGCGGCCCCAGTGAGGCGAGCAGGCCAAGCACGAGCGCGTACACCAGACGTTGTCTGGCTAATTGTCTGGTCATAAGGATTAAGGTTTCCTGAACAGGTGAGAGATAGCTTGTTGGTATAGGCCGTTCAGCAAGCTGACGTCGGCCTTTTGTGTGGTGAGCATGCGATAACCGGTGCCTTCGCTCAACACCGCGACAAATTCTACCCTGGCGGCAATTTCCTGCTCGCTGAAATACGGGTAGAGCCGACGCAGGCTTTGGCAAACATGATGGAACAAGCGCGTTTCCGCATCGCTGAGCATTTTAGCCACCGTTGGATTACGGGTGGCTTCAGCGGTCACTTCCAGCATCAGCATGTGATCGGTTTCTGTTTCGCCCGGCTGCTGAAACAGGCTGCGTGCCGCCAAAGTGCCGGCGATCAGGTTGATATGATCGCCAAGATCTTCCAGCCGCTGCATTTTACTGGCAATGATGCGGTTGACGATCTCTTCGATGATGGCGTCTTTATTGTCGAAATAGCGGTAGATCTGGCCAACGCTCAGCTGCGAGGCATGCGCGATTTGCGCCATGCTGGCGGCGTGAAAGCCGTGCTGGCGAAAGCAGAGTTTTGCAGCGTCGACAATCTGATCGCGGCGGGCCTGCACTTTAGCCTGCTTGCTGTCGCTGGTGGATATCATGTCCCGATCCTTTGCCAAGAAATGTGTTGTTCACCTTCTGGGTGTGAACGTTCATTCTCAATTGTAATGCAACAACGGCAATAGGCAATAGGGCAACTGTAAAGGCGGGGAAGCGCTGCGGTTTAGGCGAACAGATAAACCTTGATAAAGGCGGCAACAACCAGCAGGCACAGCAGGGTTGCGGCAACTTCAGTGACGGTTCTTGGCAGGCTTGGCATCTGAGTTCTCATCCAGTTGGGGTGACTGGATGAGATTATGCGCACGGGAGATTAAGGAAACATTAAGGCAACGAAATCACTTATTGCCCGTTGACCCAAATGACCAGCATAAACGCCAGCAGGGTCATCGCCAGCGACCCTGCCAGGTTGAGCAGCATATTGCCCAGCGCCCAGGCGAAACGACCATCCTGCAGCAAATACACCACTTCCAGAGAAAAGGTGGAAAAGGTGGTGAGGCCGCCGCAAAAACCGGTGGTAATCAGCAGCTTCCAGGTTGGATCCAGATGCGTCATCCGGGTGAATATCGCCATAGCCAGGCCGATGATAAAACCGCCCAGCAGGTTCACCGCCAGCGTCCCCAGCGGAATGTGCGCGTTCAGCGGGTTCATCTTCATGCTTATGGCCCAGCGCAGCACGCTGCCGACACCGCCGCCAATAAAAACTGCCAGTAAAGAACTCAACATGGTCGAAACTACCTTTCATTCAAGGGGAAATAAAACTCAGAAAGGTTCAGGCGTAACGCTACGCACCCCTCTGAGAGGTTACGTAGACATCATCAGCCTGTGAGGGCGGTTATGGAGGAATGTCATCTCCGTTGTTCGGCACGGCTGTTTAGCTGCGCATAGGGGATGTTACACCTAGCGCAGCCCGTTTTGTAGTAGCAAAAGTGACAGAAAAAGCGCAAATCGTCACTCTGGGCGTCAATGGCCGGGTACGGCCAGCTCCAGGCGATTGCGGCCGTTGTTCTTCGCACGGTACAACGCATTGTCTGCGGCCTTAAGCCAGTCCAGGTAGCCACTCATCTCGCCGTGATAATCCGCAATGCCGGCGCTGATGTTGAGCCGAAGCTGCGGGGCTTCGCGAAAAATGACCTCGTTCAGCCGTTCCTGTATGCGTAACAGCGCGATGCTGGCCTGCTCGGCGCTGGTGTTGGGCAGCACTGCGCCAAATTCGTCGCCGCCGTAGCGCCCAACGATATCCACGGCGCGCAGGCCGATTAACAGCTCTTCCGCCAGCACGGCCAGCGCTTCGTCACCCAGCGCATGGCCGAAGGTATCGTTGATGGTTTTGAAGCGATCGATATCCATCAGGATTAGGGTTGCGGTGTGCTGATAGCGGCGGCAACTGTCAAATTGATGATGCAGCAAATGCTCCCAGTGGCGGCGGTTGTACAACCCGGTAAGCCCGTCGCGCATGCTGATGCGCAGCAGCTCCTGTTTTTTCTCCGCCAGCCGCTTTGCCGTGCGGTAGGTGACTAACCCCAGCAGCACCGGATAGAGGTAGATCATTGGCAGGCACAGGTAGACCTGCAGCGCCGTGCTTTCCGGCTGAAAGGGGAAGCCCATCAGGGCGCCGATGGTCAGGGCGCCGGCCAGCTGTGCCATGAGGCCTTTGAAGAACAGCGGTTTACCCGCAGCGGCAATGTTGTTCATTCCCATCATCGATAAGATAACCACCGACGGCAAGGCATTGAAGGCCATCATCGCCACCCACAGGCCGCCGAAAAACGAATCGAGCAGCAGGTTACGGATTTCGGCCTTGAACGGTTGGGGGGAACGTCGTGCCCATTGGTAGGCAAGGTGCGGCCAGATAAAACCGTGCGAAATAAGCAGTACCCACAACCAAGGGGCGGTGTTTTGCGTGTAGAAAACTGAAAATACGCACAGGGAGCCGATGCCCAACCCGACGATACGCGGCAGGTAGGTGCGTCTGGCAAAGCTAAGGCCGGATCTTCGGGTATCTATGACTGATGGTTTGTACATCCGGCAACTCCATGATGAGCAGGGTGACAGCGTACCACGCGGCTTCTAAACTCAGAATAGTCTGATTAATGTCCAGTGCGGATAAAATCGAGCCGTGGCGGGGATCTCACTCTGTTACATGTTGCTGTTGTCTTGCTCCGGAGAAAGTAGGTAAATACCCACAGGCAAGGTTTGTTTTCTCGCTGCGTGCGCAGCGCTATATGAATAAGAAGGTGAGTATGGAAGGGATCAGTATTACCAAACTTCTGGTGATTGCGGTGTTGATCATCTTGCTGTTCGGTACCAGCAAACTGCGTACTTTGGGCGCGGATTTGGGGGCTGCGCTGAAGGGCTTTAAAAAGGCCGTGGGCGACGATACCACCCCACCGCCGGCCAACACGGCAGAAAGCCAGGCCAACCCGCAGAGCGTCGAAAAGAAAGACGTTTAATCACGCTTTCTGCCGGGCAATAAAAAACGGATGCCGCGAGGACATCCGTTTTTTGCCGTTTCCGCAGAGGGAAACGTAACAAATCATTGCTGCGGTTACTTGACTTCCATCCCTTTAGCCTGCAAATCGGCATGGTAGGAAGAACGAACAAACGGACCGCAGGCAGCATGGGTAAAGCCCATTGTCATCGCTTCTTCTTTCATTTCATCGAATTCGGCCGGGCTGACGTAACGCTGCACCGGCAGGTGGTGACGGCTTGGCTGCAGGTACTGGCCCAGGGTCAACATGGTGACGCCGTGGCGACGCAGATCGCGCATTACCTCAACGATTTCCGCATTGGTTTCCCCTAGGCCGACCATCAGGCCAGACTTGGTTGGGATATGCGGATGCGCTTCCTTGAACCGCTCCAGTAGCTTCAATGACCATTCGTAGTTAGCGCCCGGACGCACCTGGCGGTAAACACGCGGCACGTTTTCCAGATTGTGGTTAAACACGTCCGGCGGCGTTTCGGTCAAAATTTCCAGTGCGCGATCCATACGGCCGCGGAAGTCAGGCACCAGCGTTTCAATCTTGATGGTCGGGTTTTTAGCGCGGATGGCAGAGATACAGTCGGCAAAGTGCTGGGCACCGCCGTCACGCAGATCGTCGCGGTCAACCGAGGTGATCACCACATAGCGCAGGCCCATGTCGGCGATGGTCTGAGCCAGTTTCTCCGGCTCGTTGGCATCCGGGGCCACCGGGCGGCCGTGGGCCACGTCGCAGAACGGGCAACGACGAGTACAGATAGCGCCCAGGATCATAAAAGTGGCGGTACCGTGGTTGAAACACTCAGACAGGTTCGGGCAGGAAGCTTCCTCGCACACCGAATGCAGACCGTTTTTACGCATTGCGGCTTTAATGCCCTGAATGCGCGTAGAGTCGGCAGGGAGTTTGATTTTCATCCACTCGGGTTTACGCAACAGCTCCTGCCGTTCGGTGACCACCGTTTTAATCGGGATCAACGCCATTTTGTCTGCATCGCGGTATTTGACGCCGCGTTCCATCTGAATTGGTTTACTCATAATCGTGCAGGTTCCAGTTACGAAGCTCGACCTTCGGGTAGCCGAGTAAATGAACAAATTCCTGTACCAGGACGGGGTGTACGTCTTCTATGCCGACGCCGGGCGCCAGCGCGCTGACCTGCGCCATCTGCATGCCGGCGTAACCGCAAGGGTTGATACGCTGGAAAGGGGTGAGATCCATGGCCACATTCAGGGCCAGGCCGTGGAATGAACTGCCTTTGCGGATCCGCAAACCCAACGAACAGATCTTTTGCTCCCCTACGTAAACACCGGGCGCATCCGGACGGGCACGCGATTCAATGTGAAAGTGGGCGAGGGTATTAATAACGGTATCTTCGATAGCCGTGACCAGTTGGCGAACGCCAACCTTGCTGCGTTTCAGATCGACCATCACGTACATCACCTGTTGCCCCGGCCCGTGGTAGGTTACCTGGCCACCGCGATCGCTCTGGATCACCGGAATGTCACCCGGCATTAACAGATGCTCCGCTTTACCGGCCTGGCCCTGGGTAAATACGGGCTGATGCTGAACCAGCCACAGCTCATCGGGCGTGGTTTCGGTTCGGCGATCGGTGAAGTTGTGCATGGCTTGGGATACAGGCTCGTAGGGCTGCAACCCCAGCTGACGCAAAATGATCTTGTCTGGTTGCAAAAGAGTCATCGTCAGGTTACAGAAGTGGTAAAGCCATTATACCGGGCGCTCTGGCCCGCGACCAGCATTTCGCTGACCAAAAATGCGCAACCCGGGCAGAGGATGCTCTGGCCCGGGCTGAAAAGTAGAGGATTGTGCTGGAATTACAGCACCATGCGGACAATTTCAAGGTTGCCCAACTCATCATATAAGGTTTCCACCTGGTCGATATGGGTGGCATTGATGGTGATGGACACGGAGTGGTAATTGCCTTTGCTGCTAGGTTTAACCTGCGGGTTATAATCCCCAGGAGCGTGGCGCTGCACCACTTCAACCACCTGGTCTACCAGCTCGGGTTGTGCCAGGCCCATTACCTTGTAGGTAAATGAGCAAGGGAATTCGAGCAGTTCGTTCAGTTTAGTTTTCATGTGCGCTCCAGAGTGCGGCTATCGATATAGCGAGTCTATAAATTATAACTCCCGCCGGAGCGGGAGTTAATGTTAATCAGTATATGGGGGCAATTTTGCCCATTTCAACTGTTAACCGAACCAGTGGTGGAACATCAGTTTGATGTAATCCACGATACGGCTGAAGAAACCGCCTTCTTTCACTTCGTTCATCACCACCAGCGGACGCTGATCGATGGTTTTACCGTCCAGCTGGAAGTTGATGCTGCCGACAACCTGGTTTTTAGCCAGTGGCGCATGAATTTCCGGGGTGTTCAGCACGTAGCTGGCTTTAAGATCTTTCATGCGGCCGCGTGGGATGGTCAGGTAAACGTCTTTGTCTACGCCCAGCTCAACGCGATCTGCATCGCCGAACCAGACTGGTTCAGACGCAAACTCTTTGCCCACTTTCAGTGGCGCAACGGTTTCGAAGAAGCGGAAGCCCCAGGTCAGCAGTTTCTTGCTCTCGGTTTCGCGACCTTTATAAGTCCGGCCACCCAGCACCGCGGAGATCAGACGCATCTGGCCTTCGGTAGCGGAAGCGACCAGGTTGTAGCCCGCGGCGTCGGTATGGCCGGTTTTGATGCCGTCCACGTTCAGGCTGGTATCCCACAGCAGACCGTTACGGTTCATCTGGCGGATGTTGTTGAAGGTGAACTCTTTTTCTTTATAAATTGCGTATTCGTCCGGCACGTCGCGGATCAGCGCCTGGCCGATCAACGCCATATCGCGTGCGGAGCTGTACTGACCCTGAGCGTCCAGGCCATGTACCGTTTGGAAGTGGGTGTTTTGCAGGCCCAGCTTGCTGACGTAGGTGTTCATCAGGTTAACGAATGCGTCCTGGCTGCCGGCCACGTAGTCGGCCATGGCCACGCAGGCGTCGTTACCGGACTGCAGGTTGATGCCGCGGGTCAGCTTGGAGACCGGTACGCGGTCGCCAGGCTTCAAGAACATCAGGGAAGAGCCTTTGAATACCGGGTTGCCGGTCGCCCAGGCATCTTGACCTACGGTCACCAGATCTTCCTGGCCGATTTTGCCGGCTTTCAGCGCTTGACCGATGACGTAGCTGGTCATCATTTTTGTCAGGCTGGCAGGATCACGGCGCGCATCGGCGTTCATTTCCGCCAAAACTTTACCGGAATTGTAATCAATCAGGACGTAGGATTCCGCATCGATCTGCGGCACGCCTGGGATCATGGTCTTGATATTAACGTCATCGGCATGCGCAACGGTGGTTGCACTCATCGCGATAACGGTGCCGAGCGCTATGCTCTTGATTAAGCGAAAAGAAGTTACTTGTTTCATGATCGAGACTACAACATCCATGAGGGTAAAGTTAAAAACGAGCCACACTATAACAGATGAGATCCCGGCAGGCATTAGCCAATCCTCTGACTCATCACGCTTTACAAGCTTTTGCTGAAAGAAAATGTTTCAGCTAAAAGTCAGCTTATCGGTCGTGATTGTCCGCCGGTCTACGTTTAAGGTGCGGCAGTGACAAAAGATTGTTGCTGCGCTTCAGTGGCCAGACGCTGCTGCAGCTGAGCCGCTTGTTGACGGTCGCTGAACGGGCCGAGCTGAACGCGGTAAACGCTGCCGTTGGCGGCAACCTTACCCGGTACGCCAAATTTTTGACTCAGGCTTTGTTGCCAGCTCTGCGCGCGTTCGGCACTGCTCAACGCGCCGACCTGTACCACATAGCCGCCTGCTGAAGAGGCGCTGCTTGCGGCAACGGCTGCGGTCGCGGCGACCGGTGCGACAATGGCGGCGGGTTCAGGCTCGGAGCCTTCCAATACGCCAGCCGGTACGGCGCTTGGCGCACCGAGAAAGCCACTGCGGCTATTGCCGGCGGTGCTTGCCGGGGCGGCATCGCCGGTATTCAGGTTGCTGTTGTCAATCGGGCGCACGGCGGCACCGCTGGCCACCGGGGCGTCCTGCTGAATTGGGGTTCCCATGCTGCTGGAGCCCAGATCCGGGCGAGCGGGGAGGGCATAGCTTTGTTTGGCGACGGTGGTGCCGATGGTGCCAGGGCCACTGAGGGTGCCATCGGGAGCAACGTTGATAAAATCAACCTTGACCTTGGTGTTGTTGGACAGGTTCAGACGATCGGCGACGGCTCGCGACAAATCGATAATGCGACCTTTGGTGTAAGGCCCGCGATCGTTAACTCGCACCACCAACTGGCGGCCATTGGCCAGGTTGGTCACGCGTACGTAGCTTGGGATTGGCAGCGTCGGGTGCGCGGCGGTCAGGCCGTTAGGATCGAACTGTTCCCCCAGCGCGGTGGTATTGCCCCTGGCTTCTTCGCCATAGGAACTGGCCAGACCGGTCTGCGAGAAGTTCTGAGGATCTTTCACAATGCGGTAAGTCTCGCCATTAACCTTATAATCCTGAAGGTTATTAGGGTTATAGGGTTCATATTGAGGCTCAACGCCACCGATTTCCACCACCGGTCCGTTATACGGCTGCTGCGGCGGCGCTTGCTGTTCCGTGGTCGGGGCGGTACAGGCGGAAAGCAACACCGCAACTACGCCGATCCAAAGCCATTCCTTACGCATTACTCACCCCTTATAAACTTTTAGACATCATTTTCCGATGCGTGTGGATCGACATGATAATGCCGAACCCAGCCATAAGCACAATCAGCGCCGACCCCCCGTAACTGACCAGAGGCAAAGGTACGCCAACTACCGGCAAAATACCACTGACCATACCAATGTTAACAAACACATAAACGAACAAAATCAGCATCAGCCCGCCGACCATCACTCGGCCGAAGGTGGTTTGCGCCTTGGCGGCGATCATCAGCCCGCGGATAATCACCAGCAGGTACAGCGCCAGCAGCACCAGTACCCCGATCAGCCCCAGCTCCTCGGCCAGCACCGCGAAGATAAAGTCGGTGTGGCGCTCCGGCAGGAATTCCAGCTGTGACTGGGTGCCATGCAGCCAGCCTTTACCGGACAAGCCGCCTGAGCCGATGGCAATTTTCGACTGAATAATGTGGTAACCGGCGCCAAGGGGGTCGGTTTCCGGATCGAGCAGCATCATGACGCGGTCGCGCTGATAGCCGTGCATCAGGAAGAACCACAGCACCGGGATAAAGGCCGCCAGCAGCACGGCGGCTACGGCGATCAGCTTCCAGCTCATGCCGGACAGGAACAGCACGAACAGGCCGGAGGCGGCGATCAGAATCGAGGTGCCCAAATCCGGCTGCGCGGCAACCAGCAGCGTCGGCAGGAAAATCAGCACCAGCGCAATGGCCGTATTCTTCAGCGAAGGGGGGCAGACGTCGCGGTTCATAAAGCGCGCTACCATCAACGGTACCGCGATTTTGGCGATCTCGGACGGCTGGAAGCGCACGAAGCCGAGATCCAGCCAGCGCTGTGCGCCTTTACTGATCTGGCCGAAGGCGTCCACTAAAATCAGCAGTATCACGCAGAAAATATACAGATACGGCGCCCAGCTTTCATAGACCCGCGGCGGGATTTGCGCCATGACGGCCATGACGATCAACCCCATGACAATCTGGCCGATCTTGCGCTCCATCATGCCGATGTCCTGGCCGCTGGCGCTCCACATCACGAAGGCGCTGTAGACCAGCAGGGCCAGAATTAGCAGCAGGAATGTAGGGTCGATATGGATTTTGGTCCAGATCGACGCTTTTTGTTGGCTTTCAGTCATGTTCTACCTTAATCACCTTCTACACCGGGCGGCAGCGGAGCCGCGTCCGGTAATTGCGTATTGTTGTCGCCCAGCAAGATATGGTCGAGGATCTGACGAGTGATCGTCCCGACCGCTGGACCGGCACCGCCGTTTTCCAGAATGATGGCGACCGAAACCGTCGGATTATCGAAGGGAGCGAAGGCCGTCATCAGTTTGTGGTCACGCAGGTGCTCTGCGAGTTTGTGGGCGTTATAGGTTTCGTAACCGAATACCTGTGCGGTCCCCGATTTCGCCGCGGCTTTGTATGGTGTACCTGCAAAGTACTTGCGCGCCGTCCCGTTCGGGCGGTTGGCCACGCCATACATGCCGTCTTTGGCAATTTCCCAGAAGCCGGAATGAATATCGCCGATCTGCTTGCTTTCTTCCTGCTGGAAAGGGACCAGCACGCCATTGATGCGGGTGCTCTGCAGCAGGTGTGGCGTTTTGACGTTGCCGTCGTTAATCAGGGTGGTCAGCGCCTTGGCCATCTGGATCGGCGTCGCCGTCCAATAACCCTGGCCGATACCTACCGGAATGGTGTCCCCCTGATACCAGGGCTTTTTATAACGTTTGAATTTCCAGTCGCGGGTCGGCATCAGGCCGGAACGCTCTTCGGACAGATCGATGCCGGTATATTCGCCGTAACCGAACTTGGTCAGCCAGGTTGACAGGCGATCGATGCCCATGTCGTAAGCGACCTGGTAGAAGAAGGTATCCGCAGATTCTTCCAGCGCTTTGGTGACGTTCAGGCGGCCGTGGCCCCATTTTTTCCAGTCGCGGAAGCGTTTTTCCGAGCCGGGCAGTTGCCACCAGCCGGGATCGAAGACGATGGTGTTCTTGGTGATCACTCCGGCGCTGAGCGCCGAAACGGAAATATAAGGCTTCACCGTGGATGCCGGTGGATAGAGCCCCTGCGTTGCACGGTTGATCAGCGGCCGGTTCGGATCGTTGAGCAGCCCCTGGTAATCCTTGCTGGAGATGCCATCGACGAACAGGTTCGGGTCATAGCTGGGGTTGGACACCATAGCCAGAATGCCGCCGGTGCGAGGATCGCTCACCACCACTGCCGCACGGCTGCCCACCAGCAACTGCTCGATATAGCGTTGCAGGTTGAGATCCAGCGTCAGATAGACGTCTTTGCCGGCGGAAGGCGGCTGCTCATGCAATTGACGGATCACCCGGCCACGGTTATTGACTTCAACCTCTTCGTAGCCGGTTTTGCCATGCAGAGTTTCTTCGTAATAGCGTTCGATACCCAGCTTGCCGATATCGTGGGTCGCGGCATAGTTGGCCAACTTGCCGTCTTTATCCAGGCGTTCGACGTCGCGGTCGTTGATCTTCGACACGTAGCCGATCACATGGGTCAGGGCGGAGCCATAAGGGTAATAGCGACGCTGATAGCCTTTGACCTCTACGCCGGGAAAGCGGAACTGGTTAACCGCAAAACGCGCCACTTGCACTTCGGTCAGGGCGGTTTTCACCGGGATAGAGACGAAACGACGCGAGCGCTTGCGCTCTTTTTCGAAGTTGACGATGTCGTCATCGGTTAAATCGACCACCGAACGCAGCGCCTGCAGCGTGGCTTTCAGATCATCGACCTTTTCCGGCATCAGTTCCAGTTGGTAAATGGTGCGGTTGAGCGCAAGCGGGGTGCCGTTGCGATCGTAAATAATGCCGCGGCTGGGGGCGATCGGCACCAGTTTGATGCGGTTTTCGTTGGAGCGGGTGCGGTAATCCTCAAAGCGGACGATTTGCAGATTATACAGATTGGCGATGAGGGTGCCGGTCAGCACCAGGATGACCAAGAACGCCACCAGGGCGCGGCGTACAAACAGGGCAGATTCAGCCGTATAGTCGCGAAAAGGGTTACGTTCTATTTTCATCCCGCTGCTTTATTTCACTCTGTCACTATTACCACCGGTTATTCCCGGTGGTAAGGATGATTTGTTGTAATGCTCCAGGCGCGATAGAGGCTTTCGGCCACCAGCACGCGCACTAAAGGATGCGGTAATGTCAACGGTGAGAGCGACCAACTCTGTTCGGCGGCGGCCTTGCACGCCGGGGCCAGCCCTTCCGGGCCGCCAATCAGCAGGCTGACGTTGCGGCCGTCCTGCTTCCAGCGTTCGAGTTGTTGCGCCAACTGCGGCGTTTCCCACGGCGTACCGGGGATATCCAGCGTGACAATGCGATTGCCTTTGCCTACCGCAGCCAACATCTGCTCGCCTTCCTTTTCCAGAATGCGTTTGATATCGGCATTCTTGCCGCGCTTGCCCGCCGGGATTTCGGTCAGCTCAAACGGCATGTCTTTGGGAAAGCGGTGCAGATAATCCATAAAACCGGTCTGCACCCAGTCTGGCATTTTAGTGCCGACGGCTACCAGTTGCAGTTTCACCGTTTAGCTCCAGAGTTTTTCCAGCTCGTACAACTGACGGCTCTCTTCCTGCATCACGTGAACGATCACGTCACCCAGGTCGACAACGATCCAGTCGGAGGCTTCCTGGCCTTTCATGCCGAACAGTTCCATACCGGCGGTGCGAGCTTCCTGCACCAGGTGGTTGGCGATCGACATCACGTGACGGGTAGAGGTCCCGGTGCAGATGATCATGCAATCGGTGATGCTGGATTTGTCTTGTACATCCAGAGCGATAATGTCTTGGCCTTTCAGGTCATCAATTTTATCGATGACGAAATCTTGGAGCGCTTTACCTTGCAAAGGTTCCCCCTCGGGTGTGTTCTGTTCATTCGACTGCGGCGGGCAATTTACCCGTTTTGCGGCCTGAATCAATGATAAGTCGGCAGGATGCCGCTGAAAGCCAGCTGGTGACTGCCCGGCCAGCTAAGGATTCCGGGGTTTTCAGCGAATACCTGAAAAATAGCGGCGCAGTATATCACGCGGCTGTTGCTAGCGATATAAACCCTGTAACTCGATATAGCGCTGGACTGAACGCGGCAACAGGTCGTCACAGTTGAGTCCCTGATGGCGGCGCTGACGAATTTCCGTGGCCGAAATCTCCAGCTGCGGCGTATCGGCCAGATAAATAAATCCGTGAGGATGCCGGCTGAGCTGGGCGGGATCGCTCACCTGATGTCGCTCCAGCCACTGCTGCAGCTCAGGCGTATCCATGCGATCGTTGTAACCAGGGCGAGCCAACACCAGCAGATGACAGGTGTCCAGCAGCGACTGCCAGCGGTGCCATTTGTGCAGCGTCAACAGCGAGTCCTGGCCAATGATAAACGCCAGAGGCAAGGCGGCGCCACGTTCTTTACGAATGGCCTCCAGCGTCTCGATGGTATAGGAAGGGGTGGTGCGATGCAGTTCACGATCGTCAACCGCAAACAACGGGTTACCGGCAATGGCCAATTCCACCATTTTCAACCGCTGCTGAGCATTCGCTTCGGGCTGAGGGCGGTGTGGCGGAACGTGGTTCGGCAGCAGCGTGACCCGGTTCAGACCAACCTCTGCGGCCAGCGCTTCCACCGGCCGCAGGTGGCCGTAATGGATAGGGTCGAAGGTGCCGCCAAACAGGGCGTGCAGGACGGGAGTGCCTTGCGGATTAGTGGACATCTGAAAAACTCGTGGCCAAAGGTTTGCCGCACAGCAGCATCGACAGGGTTTCCAATTCAGACCAGACCGACTGGCCGTAATCCTGCTTCAGGGTGATTTCTATCTGCGCGAGCAGATGAACCGCTTGCCGCAGCTGGGCACCGGACAGCCGTTGCAGTGCCTGAGTCACCAGGTTACGGCGGTTTTGCCAAACCTTGTATTGGTCGAACAGCGTACGCAAAGGCACTGAAGTCATGCGGCGTTGCAGGTTCAGCAACTGCAGCAGTTCCCGTTGCAGGGTTCGCAGCAGGATCACCGGCTCGACATCTTCCTGCTGCATCTGCTGCAGAATATGCCAGGCGCGTTTGCTTTTTCCGGCCAACAGGGCGTCCAGCCAGTGGAATGGCGTGAAGTGGGCGGCATCGTTGACCGCCAGTTCAACGCGCGGCAGCGTGAGTTTGCCGTCCGGATGCAGCAACGACAGCCTCTCCAGCGCCTGCGACAGCGCCAGCAGGTTGCCTTCGTAGCAGTAACACAGCAGTTGATTCGCCGCGTCGTCCAGTTCCAGCTTCAGGGTTTTGGCTCGTTGAGCGACCCAGCGAGGTAGCTGCGCCTGTTCCGGCGTCTGGCAACTGACGTAAGCGCCGTGCGGACTGAGCGCCTTGAACCAGGCGCTGTTTTCTTGCGCTTTGGTCAGGCGTGGCCCACGCAGCATCAGCAAAATGTCGTCATGCAGCAGTGCGGCCAGTTTGATCAACTGTTCGCCGATCGGTGCCGTCGGCCCGTTTTCCGGGAAGATCAGCAGCAGCGTCTGACGGCTGGCGAACAGGCTCATGGCCTGACAGATGCTGAAGATGGCATCCCAATCGGTATGGGCGTCCAGCGAAATGCTGTAGTGCTCGGTGAACTGCTGCTCTTGGGCCGCGTGGCGGATCAGATCCTGGCTTTCCTGCAGCAGCAGCGGCTCGTTGCCACTCAATAAATAACAAGCGCGCAGCCCCTCTCGGAGCTGCGCGGCAAGTTGTTCAGGGTAAATACGAATCATTGATCTACGCGACTGGCCGCTTTTTCACCGGCGGCAGCGGCTTTCTGTTGGGTTTCTTCTTCCGCTGCGTGCACCGTCAGCAGCTTACGTACCAGCTGTTGGGCGGCCTGCTCGCGCATTTCCTGGTGAATGATGTCCTGTTCGGAATCTTTTGCCAATGCGGTCAGCGGGTTATCGAAGAACGAACGGAAAACTTTCACGTTCAGCGGATACAGGTCGTGACCCGGGATCAACACCTGTGCCTGCACGGTCAGCACCAACTGGTACTCTGCGGTTTTACCGTCCTGGAAGATAGAGGCGGTATCCTGGCTCTCCGTAGCGCCAATGATGCGCAGGGAAGGGAGATCCTTACGCTTGGCATCCTTGACGATGGTCACGTCGCTCAGACGCAACTGCTCACGCACCGCGCGGGTCAGCGGACCATAAGGATCCGAGCTGTCCAGCAGCAGCGTCTTCATTTCCGAAGGGACCTGCGTGGTACCACGCAGGTGAAAACCGCAGCCGGCGGTGACCAGCACCGCCAACCCCAGCAACAACGTCAAAATACGATGTCGCACAACGCCTCCTTGTGTTAACCCACAACCAGGTTAAGCAATTTGCCCGGAACATAGATCACTTTACGAACCGTGACCCCGTCCAGATATTTAGCGACCAGATGTTCCTCGGCGGCACGCGCGCGTACCTGCTCTTCGGTTGCATCGGCAGCCACGGTGATTTTAGCGCGAACCTTACCGTTGACCTGCACCACCACCAGCTTGGAGTCTTCGACCATGGCCTGCTCGTCGGCTTGCGGCCAGGCTGCGGTATCCACATCGCCTTCACCGCCCAGCGCCTGCCACAGTGAGAAGCACACGTGCGGAGTGAACGGATACAGCATGCGAACTACTGCCAACAGCGCTTCCTGCAGCAGGGCGCGATCTTGCTCACTCTCTTGCGGTGCACGGGCCAGCTTGTTCATCAGCTCCATCACGGCGGCAATCGCGGTGTTGAAGGTCTGACGACGGCCGATATCGTCGGTCACTTTGGCAATGGTTTTGTGCAGATCGCGACGCAGCGCTTTCTGATCTTCATTCAGCGTTGCCACGTTCAGCGGCTGAACTGCGCCTTTTTCCAGGTGTTCGTAGGCCAGTTTCCACACGCGTTTCAGGAAGCGGTTTGCCCCTTCTACGCCGGATTCCTGCCATTCCAGCGTCATTTCTGCCGGTGAAGCAAACATCATGAACAGACGGACGGTATCTGCACCGTATTTCTCTACCATCACCTGCGGGTCGATGCCGTTGTTTTTCGACTTCGACATTTTGCTCATGCCAGCATAGACCAGTTCACGACCTTGTGGATCGGTGGCTTTGATAATGCGGCCTTTGTCATCACGTTCAACGTTGGCGTCGACCGGGGAAACCCAGACGCGTTCGCCGCTGTTGCCGGTGTAATAGAAGGCGTCTGCCAGCACCATGCCCTGGCACAGCAGGCGTTTTGCCGGCTCGTCAGAGTCGACCAGGCCCGCGTCACGCAGCAGCTTGTGAAAGAAACGGAAATACATCAGGTGCATGATGGCGTGTTCGATGCCGCCGACATACTGATCGACCGGCAGCCAGTAGTTGGCGGCAGCGGGATCCAGCATCCCCTGGTCGTACTGCGGGCAGGTATAGCGCGCATAGTACCAGGATGACTCCATAAAGGTGTCGAAGGTGTCGGTTTCGCGCAGCGCCGGTTGGCCGTTAACGGTGGTTTTTGCCCACTCGGGATCGGCTTTGATCGGGCTGGTAATACCGTCCATCACCACATCTTCCGGCAGGATCACCGGCAGTTGGTCTTCCGGGGTTGGCATTACGGTGCCGTCTTCCAGCGTGACCATCGGGATTGGTGCGCCCCAATAACGTTGGCGGGAAACGCCCCAGTCGCGTAGACGGTAGTTGACCTTGCGCTGACCAACGCCTTTGGCGACCAGTTTGTCGGCGATAGCGTTGAAACCGTCCTGGTGATCCAGACCGTCAAACTCGCCGGAGTTGAACAGCGTGCCTTTCTCGGTCATCGCTTCGGCTTGTACATCCGGTTGGCTGCCGTCGAGCGCCAGGACCACCGGTTTGATCGGCAAGCCGTATTTGGTGGCGAATTCCCAGTCGCGCTGATCGTGAGCCGGAACCGCCATCACCGCGCCGGTGCCGTATTCCATCAGCACAAAGTTGGCAACCCAAATCGGCACTTGCTCGCCGGACAGCGGATGGATGGCGAACAGGCCGGTCGGCATGCCTTTTTTCTCCATCGTCGCCATTTCGGCTTCGGCCACTTTGGTGTTGCGGCATTCTTCGATAAATTCAGCCAGCGCCGGGTTGTTCACCGCGCCTTGCTGCGCCAAGGGGTGACCTGCGGCAACGGCCACGTAGGTTGCGCCCATAAAGGTGTCGGGACGGGTGGTGTAAACCGTCAGCTTTTCGTCGCTGCCCGCTACGTCAAAGGTGATATCCACCCCTTCGGAGCGGCCAATCCAGTTGCGCTGCATGGTTTTCACCTGTTCTGGCCAGCTTTCAAGCGTGTCCAGATCGTTGAGCAGTTGATCGGCGTAGTCGGTGATTTTGATAAACCACTGCGGGATCTCTTTACGCTCAACCTTGGTGTCGCAGCGCCAGCAGCAGCCGTCGATCACCTGTTCGTTGGCCAGCACGGTCAGATCGTGCGGACACCAGTTCACCGCGGAAGTCTTCTTGTAGACCAGGCCTTTTTCGTACAGCTTGGTGAAGAACCACTGTTCCCAACGGTAATAGTCCGGATCGCAGGTGGCTATCTCGCGATCCCAGTCATAGCCGAAGCCCAGCAGTTTCAGCTGGTTCTTCATGTATTCGATATTGTCATAGGTCCACGGAGCCGGTGCGGTGTTGTTTTTAACCGCAGCGCCTTCCGCCGGCAGGCCGAACGCATCCCAGCCGATAGGCTGTAGCACGTTTTTACCTAGCATGCGCTGATAGCGCGAGATCACGTCGCCGATAGTGTAGTTACGAACGTGCCCCATGTGCAGACGGCCTGATGGGTACGGCAGCATGGATAGGCAGTAATACTTTTCCTTGCTCGCATCTTCGGTAACCTTGAAAGTTTGCTTCTCTTCCCAGTGAAGCTGTACGTTCGATTCTATGTCTTCTGGACGGTATTGCTCTTGCATGGCGGCTGGTGGTCCTGTAGGTGTAAAACAGCTACATCCGTAGCATTCTGTTGTGCGTACCCTATGGATTTCATGTTGCGGCTAGGCGGCCAGCTCGTTCATCCTCAGGCGCTTACTTTAGTAAGTAACTGGGGTGAGCGAGTGCAGGTAACAACGCTGCAACTTGAAATACGACGGGTATACTTATAGATCCGCATAGCATAGCTGATAAGACCTCTTTGCAACAACACCAAGCGCCCGACTCGACGTATTTAAAAAATACCGGCCATGATATGACTCACATCCTGAGGAACCCATGTCTTGCCAAGTGACATCAGCAATTTACGGCTAAAATGATAAGGGATAGTTTAGGCGGTAAGCCCAGTCACGTAAGTTCATCGAGGAGAGATTATGAACAAGGTTGCTCAGTACTACCGCGAATTGGTGGCATCTCTGACGGAACGCCTGAAAAATGGCGAGCGTGATATTGACTCGCTGGTCGCGAGCGCAGAAAAACGGCTCAACGAAGCGGGTGAACTGACGCGCGACGAAGTTGAGCAGGTTACACAGGCGGTACGGCGCGATCTGGAAGAGTTCGCTCGCAGTTATCAGGAAAGCCGGGACGAGTTTACCGACAGCGTTTTCATGCGGGTCATCAAGGAGAGCCTGTGGCAGGAGCTGGCGGATATTACCGACAAAACCCAACTGGAATGGCGCGAGGTGTTTAAGGACGTCAGCCACCATGGCGTTTACCACAGCGGTGAGGTTGTCGGGCTGGGCAATCTGGTGTGCGAGAAATGCCACCATCATTTGGCGTTTTACACGCCGGAAGTGCTGCCGCTGTGCCCGAAATGCGGTCATGACCAGTTCCAGCGTCGGCCTTTCGAACCTTAAGCTTGCTGCGCGCCCTGGCCTCTCCGCTAGAAAAGGTCAGGGCAGGCGCTGCGCTTAGCCGAACAGTTTTTTCATCAGGTTGCCAAGAAAGCTTCCGCTGGCCGGGGCCGTAGCCACTTCAGGCTGAGGGACGGGGGTGCTGTCGATTTTGGCCGGCACTTTCTGCGCCACCGCCACCCGGCTTTCCTGAGCGGTTTTTTCTGCCGCTTCAGGGCCGTAAGCAAAGCCTTCCGCCAGCACGAACTCGACGTCGGTAATGCCGATAAACGCCAGGAACAGCTTCAGGTACGGCGTGATCAGATCGGTTGGCGTATCCGCGTGGATACCGCCGCGGCTGGAGATCACAATCGCTTTCTTGCCGGTGACCAGACCTTCTGAGCCTTCAGAGGTGTAACGGAAGGTTTGGCCGGCGCGCGCCACCAGGTCGAAATAGATTTTCAACTGCGTCGGGATGTTGAAGTTGTACATTGGTGCGCTGATGATAATGGTGTCGTGCGATTTCAGCTCGGCGATCAGTTCATCGGAAAGTGCCAGCGTCTTTTGCTGATGCGGCGTTAAAGGCTTGTCACCGGCGCTAAACCCGCCAATCACTTCGCCATCCAGCTCCGGCAGGGTCGGGTTGGCCAAATCACGAACCGTAAAGCTGTCATTAGGGTGTGCTTCATGCCACTGTTGAACAAAAAAATCGACCAATTTTCCAGACTGGGAGTAATCACCCAGGATACTCGATTTCAGGACCAGTATACGACTCATTGGGCTATCTCCAGGCTTGGTCTAAGGTGTCAGCGATGCTGTGCGTTTAACTGCATCTTAGAGGCAAGCCTGGGCCAGTGATAGCGTAAAAATTCGCTGAGTTAAATCAAAAATATTGAATGTTAGGGCTGTTTCCCGCCCGGTGGTCAATAGCGGGCTACGCGCTCGGCCAACAGATCGATAAAGCCTTCACGATCGATATCGGTCAGTACTTCAACGTTGGCCGGCTTGCCGTTCTGGCCGAAGATATCTACTACGGTCATGCCGAGGGTATATTCCCCTTTGGTTTCCACGCCGACCCAGCGTTCGATACTGCCAAACAGCTGTGGCGCCAGCAGCCAGGCGATAGTGCAGGGATCGTGCATCGCGGCACCGGGCAGCCTGCGCGGATGGCTAAGGTACAGCGGCAGGTAGAAGTCGAGCATTTCGGCCACCGCCTGCGCCACCGGATTGTTTATCCGGCGGATGCGTTCGATATCCTGCGGCAGCACCAGTGCCTGGTGGGTCACGTTCAGCCCGGCCATGGTCAGCGGCACGCCGGATTTCAGCACCATTTCGGCGGCTTCGGGATCGACATAGATGTTGAACTCGGCCACCGGGGTGGTGTTGCCGGCATTCATGCCTCCCCCCATAAACACGATGCGTTCAATGTTGCCTTTTAGCTCTGGGTGTTGGGCCAGCAGCAGGGCGATATTGGTCATGGGGCCGGTGACCACCAGCGTGATCGGCTGTGGACTGCTGCGTAGCAGGCTGGCGATCAGCTCTACAGCAGTTTGCGCCACCGGCTTGATGGCGGGCGTTGGCAGATGGGTATTGCCCATGCCGGTTTTGCCGTGAACGTAGTCGGCAATCACCAGGTCTCGCATCAACGGCGCGGCGGCACCGGCAGCGACGGGAATGTCTTCACGCTTCATCAACGTCAACAGACCCAGCGCATTATGCAGCGTTTTTTCCGGCGTCTGGTTACCGGCGGAGGTGGTAATGGCTTTAACGTCCAATTCTGGTGAACTCAGCGCCATGGCAAGGGCAATGGCATCGTCCAGGCCGGGGTCGCAATCGATGATGATAGGGCGGGGCATGTTTATCTCCTTATTTGTTATCCAGTGAGCATCGGATCAAAATCGGAGAGAAACAAGTGCTTTTAGTGCCGGAAAGAGGGAATGAAACTGCGCCCCGGGCGGGGCGCAGGCGAGGCATCAGTGCAGGATTTTCGCCAGGAAGTCCTTCGCGCGTTCGGACTCCGGATTGTTGAAGAAGTCATCTTTATTGCGGTCTTCGACGATTTTGCCTTCATCCATAAAGATCACCCGGTTCGCCACTTTACGGGCAAAGCCCATCTCGTGGGTTACCACCATCATGGTCATGCCTTCATTGGCCAGTTCGACCATAACGTCCAGCACTTCGTTGATCATTTCCGGATCGAGCGCCGAAGTGGGCTCATCGAACAGCATGGCGATAGGATCCATGCACAGCGCCCGGGCGATAGCCACGCGTTGCTGCTGGCCGCCGGAAAGCTGGCCGGGGAACTTGTTGGCGTGGGCGGTCAGGCCGACGCGTTCCAGCAGCTTCAGGCCTTTCTCGCGGGAGGCGTCTTTATCGCGCTTAAGCACTTTCACCTGCGCCAGCGTCAGGTTATCGATGATCGACAGGTGCGGGAAAAGCTCGAAGTGCTGGAATACCATACCGACCTTGGAACGCAGCTGCGCCAGATTGGTTTTCTTGTCGTTGACCGGGGTACCGTTCACCAGGATATTGCCCTGCTGGATCGGCTCCAGACCGTTGACGGTTTTGATCAGGGTAGACTTGCCCGAGCCTGAAGGACCGCAGACCACCACCACCTCGCCTTTTTTTACTTCGGTGGTGCAATCGGTCAGAACCTGAAAGTGACCGTACCACTTAGAAACATTTTTCAGGGATATCATCAAACAGTCCTTTTCTTCAAATAGCTTACCAGCGCCGAGGCGGCGAGACTGATAACAAAGTAGACAAAGCCGGCAAACAGGATCATTTCAACCTGGGTGCCGTCGCGCTCGCCAATAGTCGAGGCGGTACGGAAGAAGTCAGCCAGGCTCAGTACGTACACCAGGGAGGTATCCTGGAACAGTACGATGCCCTGGGTCAGCAGCAGCGGCACCATGGCGCGGAACGCCTGCGGCAGGATCACCAGCTTCATTGACTGCCATTGGGTCATGCCCAGTGCCAGCGCGGCGGAGGACTGGCCGCGGGAGATGCTGATGATACCGGCGCGGATAATTTCCGAGTAATAAGCCGCTTCAAACAGGGAAAAGGCTACCATAGCCGAAATCAGGCGAATATCGGTTTTCGGCGACAGCCCTAGAACCTGTTGTAATAAGCTTGGAACTACCAGATAGAACCACAGCAGCACCATCACCAGCGGGACGGAGCGGAACAGGTTGACGTAAACGGCAGCGAACCAGCTGATCGGTTTGATGGGCGACAAGCGCATTACCGCCAGAACGGTTCCCCACAGAATACCGACGACGATGGCGGTCACGGTGATCTTCAGCGTGATCAACAGGCCCTGTAGCAGATAAGGGAAACTTGGGACAATCGATGCCCAGTCAAATTCGTACATTATTTACTCCCCAAGTTGCCGGGCAACTGCACTTTTCTCTCTACCAACCGCATAAACAGCATGATCACGGCGTTGATGGCGATATAGGCCAGCGTAATTGCGGTAAAGGATTCATAGGCATGCGCAGAGTAGTCCAGCAGTTTGCCGGCCTGGGCAGCCATGTCGACCAACCCGATAGTGGAAGCGATGGCGGAGTTTTTGACCAGGTTGAGCATTTCCGAAGTCATCGGCGGCACAATCACCCGGTAGGCATTCGGCAACAGCACGTAGCGGTAGGTTTGCGGCAGCGTCAGGCCCATCGCCAACCCGGCCGCTCTTTGACCGCGCGGCAGTGACTGAATGGCGGCACGTACCTGCTCGCAGACGCGAGCGGCGGTAAACAGCCCGAGGCACAGCATCGAGGAAACAAAGAATTGCACGTTGGGATCGAGTTCGGTTTTGAACCACATGCCGATATTTGCCGGCAGCAGTTCCGGGATCACCAGATACCAGGTAAAGAATTGGACGATCAGCGGCACATTACGGAACAGTTCGACGTAACAGGTACCGAGGGTGGAAAGAAAGCGGTTGGGCACGGTACGCAAAATACCGAATAGCGAACCGACAAAGAAAGCGATAATCCATGCACAGACGGAGAGGGCTACCGTGACCTGAAAGCCGGACCAAATCCAGCCGAGGTAGGTGGTATTCCCAAACGGGGCCTGCTGCAGGAAGATACCCCAGTTCCAATCTATTGACATAACAAACTCCGTTAAGCGGGCGCAGAGCGCCTAAAGATTGATGACTATTCAACGCCGAGGGCACCGCGGCCAGTCGGGCTGACTTATGTGTGCGGGCATCGGTAATGCGTTATGGGAAAAATACGGGAGGGGAACGGCCTCCCGTATTCCTGTCTGTCCTAGCCATCAACAGGGCTGGTTTGGCCTGGCGGCCGCCCCAGCTCTTGTTCTATTAGTTCAGTGCTTTATCGTTAGGCTCTTTGAACAGTTGCTTCATGTCGTCGGACAGTTCGAAGTTCATGTTGAGGTTCTTCGGTGGGATAGGCTGCTTGAACCACTTATCAAACCATTTGGTCGCTTCGCCTGAAGTTTGAGCCTGAGCGATGGTGTCATCGACCAGTTTCTTGAACTCAGGATCGTCTTTGCGCAGCATACAGCCGTAGGCTTCTTTCGACTGAGGCGTGCCGATAATTTCCCATTGGTCCGGCTTCTTCGCTTTCGCGCGCTCACCTGCCAGCAGGGCGTCATCCATCATAAAGGCTACCGCACGGCCGCTTTCCAGAGTACGGAAGGAGTCACCGTGGTCTTTGGCGCTGATGATGCGCATGTTCATCTTGCCGCTGTCGTTCAGTTTATTGAGCAGCACTTCCGAGGTCGTGCCGGATGTCACCACCACGGCTTTTCCGGCCAGGTCTTTGAAATCTTTGACGTCAGAGCCTTTTTTCACCAGCAGACGGGTGCCGACCACGAAGATGGTATCGGAGAAGGCCGCCTGTTTCTGGCGCTCGAGGTTGTTGGTGGTCGAGCCGCATTCGAAGTCAAAGGTGCCGTTTTGCAGCAGCGGGATACGGTTCTGTGAGGTGATCGGCAGCATTTTGACCTGCAGACCAGGAGCGTTCAGTTTTTTCTTAACCGCTTCAACGATTTGGTTGGAGTAGTCCTGGGAGTAACCCACAACTTTTTGCTGGTTGTCGTAGTAGGAGAACGGCACTGACGATTCGCGGTGGCCGACAACGATCACGCCGTTGTCTTTGATTTTCTTCAGCGTACCGGTCAGTTCTTCCGCATGGGCTACGTTACCTGCCATACCGATCAGCAGTAACGATAACGCCAATTTACGCATTTGCATGGTCCAACTCCTTTGCTGTTGTGGTGGCTCAAATTCAAAGAGCATCAGATTCTAAATGGAGATTTATTGCTCAAGTATAAAGATAGTCTTAGAACACATAACCGTTAGAAAATAGCCGATTGTGAATGGATTGAAACTAAAATGTTTCTTTTTTTGAGACGCCACGCGCACCAAATTAATGCAACAAAACCCCAATGCACCTTTGTGGTGCCGGTCATGCTCTTGAGTTGTGCACAGGTGCGACAAAACGTCAGTAAAAGTAAATCGGCTCTCTGTAACAGAGTAATTAAAGCAAGGAGTGTGCCAGAAGCATTGATTTGGCGATGGTTTATGCTAGTCGCCTTTCAAGCTGCAGCGTTGTTACCTGCTTTACAAGACCCATCCATGGGCCTTGCCCTGCGGGGCCGCTGCAAGCAGCGTTCAAATCTGTTCCCGACAGATTTGTCACTCACCCCAGTTACTTACTTAAGTAAGCGCCTGGGGATGAGCGAGCTGGTCGCCTAGCTGCAACTTGAAATTCATAGGGTATACCGCGAGTAATTGAACGGGGCGCTGATGGGCAGCGCCCCGGTGGGGCTTATTTACGGCGCAGGCCGAGGATCAACGCCAGGCCGCCGAGCAGCAGGGTGATGATCCACAACGGCGTGGCGCCAAAACGGGCATAAGGCGTGATGCCGGTGGTTGGTGTGACTTTCACCTCAAGTACCTTGCGGGTGAACTGAGGGATCTCTGCGATCACCTCACCGTTGGCGTCTACCGCGGCGGTGACGCCGTTATTGGTGCTGCGCAACAGAGGGCGACCCAGCTCCAGAGCACGCATGCGCGCCATCTGGAAGTGCTGCCACGGGCCGATGGAATGGCCGAACCAGGCGTCGTTGGAGATGGTCAGCAGGAAGTTGGTATCCGGCCGGAAGTTGTCGCGAACCTGCTGGCCGAGAACAATCTCATAACAGATCGCCGCCGTCAGGTTATAGCCTTTCACGCTGAGCTGTGGCTGGACGTAGTCGCCACGGCTGAAAGAGGACATCGGCAAATCGAAGAACGGTGCCAGCGGGCGCAGCAGCGTTTCCAGCGGCACAAACTCGCCAAACGGCACCAGATGGTGCTTGTTATAGCGGTCCTTGGCCGGATAAACGTACGGCGTCGGCTCGCCCAGCACGATGGCGCTGTTGTAGATTTGCTGGCCCTGCGGCGTAGCACGCACATCAACGATACCGGTGATCAGGCTGCTGTTTTTGGCGCGCATCAGGTCATCCATCATGGTCAGGAAGCCGTTCTGGCTGGCTTCGTAATCCGGAATGGCAGACTCCGGCCAGATGATGATCGGCGCTTTGCCCATATAAGGATGCGTTTCGTCCAAATAGGTTTGCAAGGTGCTGACCAACGCTTTCGGATCCCACTTCATCGACTGAGCGATATTGCCCTGCACCATCGCGACGTTGACCGCCTTGTCCGGTTGCGGGGTAAACCAGTGCAGCTGGCGCAACGGCCACGGCAGCAACAGCAGTGCGACGGCAACCCCTGCCGCGGCGATCCGACGCTGATTGACGGCGTACACCAACAGCCCGGCGATCGCCATCAGCATAAAGGTGATGGTATCGACCCCGAGCAACGGCGCCACGCCTTTCAGCGGGCCGTTAAGCTGGCTGTAACCGAACTGCAGCCAGGGGAAACCGGTCAGCACCCAGCCGCGTAAAAACTCGGTGACTTGCCACAATACGGGCGCGGCAATCGCTAAACGGTACCAACTGGTGGTCGGCCACAGACGTGCCAGTAACCCGGCGAACAGCCCGGTATACAGCGACAGGTAAGCCGCCAGCAGCACGACCAGGAAGATGTTGATGGAGAAAGGCATGCCGCCGAAGTCGGCAATGCTGACGTAAACCCAGTTGATCCCCGTCCCGAACAGACCGAAGCCCCAGCAAAAACCGAGCAGGGCAGACTGTTTGGTGGTGCGGTTCAGGGTTACGGCCAACAGGCCGAACAGAGAGACAAGGGCCGCCGGCCAGATATCGTAAGGGGAAAACGCCAGCGTCCCGCTGGCGCCGGTCAACAGCGCCAGCAGGGCGCGAACCCACTGGCGTTCAAGGAAAGAGGCTTTAGCCATGTTTGATTTATTCTTCCAGTTTCGGTTGCGGAGAATCGTCCGGAATTTTTACATGAACCTGGATGATACGTCGACTGTCCGCCATCGCAACTTTAAATAGGTAACCTTCGATTTCAATGGTTTCCCCGCGTGCAGGCAGGTGACCGAAGGCTTGCATCACCAGACCGCCGATGGTGTCGACCTCGTCGTCGCTGAAGTGGGTGCCGAAGGCTTCGTTGAAGTCTTCAATCGGCGCCAGCGCTCGCACGGTATACATATGGCGGCTGAGCTGGCGGATATCCAGATCGTCTTCGTCGTCATATTCGTCTTCGATTTCGCCGACAATCAGTTCCAGAATATCTTCGATGGTGACCAGGCCGGACACGCCGCCGAACTCGTCAATGACAATCGCCATGTGATAACGCTGGGAGCGGAACTCCTTCAGCATCCGGTCTACTCGCTTGCTTTCAGGCACCACCACGGCGGTGCGCAGCACCTTGTCGATGCTGAATTCCTCGGATTCCGCACGCATAAACGGCAGCAGATCCTTGGCCATCAGAATGCCTTCGATGTGATCTTTATCTTCGCTGATCACCGGGAAGCGCGAGTGGGCGGATTCAATGATCACGTCCAGGCACTCTTCCAGCGTTTGGTTACGCTTGAGCGTCACCATCTGGGAGCGCGGGATCATGATATCGCGCACGCGCTGCTCGGCGATATCCATCACGCCTTCCAGCATGTCTCGGGTATCGGGATCGATCAGGTCGTTTTGCTCGGAATCACGGATCAGCTCTACCAGATCGCCACGGTTTTTGGGTTCGCCGTGGAACAGCTGGTTAAGGATAAGAGTAAAGAACCCCTTCTTGGGACTGGGGCTGTCATTGCTTTGTGAATGGTCGTCGCTCATGGCGTTTTAGTTAATATCACTCATGTCAGAGTTAGGGGAGTCAGCGGCAGCCCCATACGGGGGCTGCGGGGAAATCAGCTGACGTCAGAGGGGGTCTTTTTCCGCCAGGTACGGGTCCGGGTAACCCAGGCCGTGCATGATTTCGGTTTCCAAAGACTCCATTTCTTCGGCTTCATCGTCTTCGATGTGGTCATACCCTAGCAGATGAAGGCTGCCATGGACAACCATATGCGCCCAGTGGGCCTCCAGCGCCTTTTCTTGCTCGACTGCTTCCAGTTCAACCACCTGGCGGCAGATGATCAGATCGCCCAGCAGCGGCAGCTCGATACCCGGAGGAGCTTCGAACGGGAAAGACAGCACGTTGGTCGGTTTGTCTTTGCCGCGATAGGTCAGGTTCAGTTCGTTGCTTTCCGCTTCATCCACCAGGCGAATGGTGACCTCGGCCTCCTCCTGAAACTGCGGCAGCACGCCTTCCAGCCAGCGCTGGAAGGTGGCTTCATCCGGCAGGCCGTTGCTGTCTGCACAGGCAATCTGCAGATCCAAAATCACCTGACTCATGGTGTCTCCTGCTCGGAGGCGATGGTCGCCTCGCGTTTACGTTGTTCGGCAATCGCATCTTTGCGTTTTTGTTCGGCGGCTTCCCAGGCTTCATAAGCGATGACCACGCGGGCCACCACAGGATGACGCACCACGTCTTCGCTATGGAAGAAATTGAAGCTCAGCTCTTCGACGTCCGACAACACTTCCACCGCGTGGCGCAGGCCGGATTTTTGGTTGCGTGGCAGGTCTATCTGCGTCACGTCACCGGTAATGACCGCCTTGGAATTGAAGCCGATACGGGTGAGGAACATCTTCATCTGTTCGATAGTGGTGTTCTGGCTCTCGTCGAGGATGATAAACGCGTCGTTCAGGGTGCGGCCGCGCATATAGGCCAGCGGCGCTACTTCTATCACGTTACGCTCGATCAGCTTCTCCACGCGCTCAAAGCCCAGCATTTCGAACAGGGCGTCATACAGCGGGCGCAGGTAAGGATCGACCTTCTGGCTCAAATCCCCTGGCAGGAAGCCCAGTTTTTCACCGGCTTCGACCGCTGGACGGGTCAGCAGAATGCGGCGGATCTCCTGGCGTTCCAATGCGTCTACCGCGGCGGCGACCGCCAGGTAGGTCTTGCCGGTACCGGCCGGGCCGATGCCGAAGGTGATGTCGTGATCGAGAATATTGGCGATGTACTGCGCCTGATTCGGCGTTCGCGGTTTCACCATGCCGCGTTTGGTTTTGATGGTCACCGCCTTGCCGTAATCCGGCACGCTGTCGGCAACCTGTTCCAGCACCCGGCTTTCTTTGATCGCCAAATGGATCTGCTCCGGGTCGATATCCGGGATCACGCCGCGAATGGGGGCGGTGTCGACATACAGATGGCGCAAGATATCGGCGGCGGCAACCACGCAAGGGTTTTTGCCGACCAGCTTGAAACGGTTGTCACGGCGGTTGATCTCAATGCCCAACCGGCGTTCGAGTTGTTTGATATTGTCATCAAACGGGCCGCACAGGCTGAGCAATCGCTTATTGTCTGCCGGCTCTAACAAAATTTCTTGTGTTGCGACGTTCAAACTATTCCTCAAGGCTCATATCGGGCCTGGTTGGTTTTCGGTACGCGCGCTCAGGGCCAAGCCTGAACTCTCTACCTTGAATTATTCATGGTGCGCCGCACTGGCGCAAGTTTACCCATGATCTATCTGTGCGTCGGCGGCAAAATTCAAGGGCCGAAGGAGGAAAAACGCGGCCAAAACAGCCGCGTAATGCTTTGGGGAATCAGGGCTGGCGATCAGTTCTTTTTCACGAATTCGGATTTCAGCTTCATCGGGCCAAAGCCATCGATCTTGCAGTCGATGTTGTGGTCGCCTTCCACCAGGCGGATGTTCTTCACCTTGGTGCCGATTTTCAGCATCGAAGAGCTGCCTTTGACCTTGAGGTCTTTCACAACGGTCACGGCGTCGCCGTCGGCCAGCAGGTTGCCGTTGGCGTCTTTGACAATCAGCGCATCGCTGTCTTCCGCCGGCGCGCTGTCGCTCCACTCGTGGGCGCACTCAGGACAGATAAACAGGTTGTTATCCTGGTAGGTGTATTCGGAGTTGCACTTCGGGCAGTGTGGGAGTTGCATGTTATGTCGCCTCTTAATCAAAAAAATAAAAAAAAAGAAAATGGCCGGGCATCGAGACCCGGCTGATAAGTCATAAGGATAATCGCTGACGTGGCGTCGGGCGCCACGGCTTACAGCACTGCGGAGAGGGCGTCAGGGCTGATAAATGCCGACGCCCAGCGCGTTCTCTTTTCGGGTTCGGGCGATGACTGACTGCGGGGATTCATGCACGCGCAGGTCCATCTGCTGTTCGGTACGCACCACTGCGCCACGCAGTGTGTTGGTCAAAACCTCGGTGATTTCCACATCGACGAACTGACCGATCATATCCGGCGTGCCTTCAAAGTTCACCACGCGGTTGCAGGCTGTCCGGCCCGCCAGCTCCATCACGCTTTTGCGGGAAGTACCTTCCACCAAAATACGCTGTACGGTCCCGAGCATCCGACGGCTGAACTGCAGCACCTGCTGGTTGATGCGATCCTGCAGGATATACAGACGCTGTTTCTTTTCGTCTTCGCTGACGTCATCGACCATATCGGCCGCCGGTGTGCCAGGGCGCGAGGAGTAGATAAAGCTGAAGCTGGTGTCGAAGTTGATCTCGGCAATCAGATTCATGGTCTGCTCGAAATCGGCCTGGGTTTCGCCCGGGAAGCCGATAATAAAATCGGAGCTGAGCTGAATGTCCGGCCGCGCCTTGCGAAGCTTACGAATGATCGCTTTGTATTCCAATGCGGTATGCGCGCGCTTCATCATGGTCAGTATGCGGTCTGAACCGCTCTGTACCGGCAGATGCAGGAAGCTCACCAGCTCCGGCGTGTCTTGGTAAACCGCGATGATATCGTCGGTGAATTCAATCGGATGGCTGGTGGTGAAACGGATGCGGTCGATACCGTCGATGGCCGCCACCAGGCGCAGCAGTTCGGCAAACGAGCAGATTTCGCCGTCGTAAGTCGCGCCGCGGTAGGCGTTGACGTTCTGGCCGAGCAGGTTGACTTCGCGTACGCCCTGCGCCGCCAGTTGGGCGACTTCAAACAGGACGTCATCGCTTGGGCGGCTGACTTCTTCACCGCGGGTATAAGGCACCACGCAGAAGGTACAGTACTTATTGCAGCCTTCCATGATGGAGACGAAGGCGGTAGGGCCTTCGGCGCGCGGTTCCGGCAGGCGATCGAATTTCTCGATTTCCGGGAAGCTGATGTCGACGATGGGGCTGCGGGTGCCCTGCACGTGATTGAGCATTTCCGGCAGGCGGTGCAGGGTCTGCGGCCCGAACACGACGTCGACGCAAGGCGCACGGCTGCGAATGTGTTCGCCTTCCTGTGAGGCCACGCAGCCACCGACGCCGATGATCAGCGACGGGTTTTTTTCTTTCAGCAGTTTCCAACGCCCTAACATGGCGAAAACTTTTTCCTGCGCTTTCTCGCGGATCGAGCAGGTATTCAGCAGCAGCACGTCCGCTTCTTCAGCGTTGTCGGTCCATTGGTAACCGTGTGTGCTTCCCAGTAAGTCCGCCATTTTCGATGAATCATATTCATTCATCTGGCAGCCCCAGGTTTTGATATGTAGTTTTTTGGTCATTGACTTGCCATTACTCAGTGCGGACGAAAGTTGCGATACGCGACATGCAGGGCGCTTATTGTAAACATTTGACGCCGTTGTGACCAGCGCGGGGAAAACGGCATGCGACCTGAAGCCAAATTAAAAATCCGTTACACTGGTGCCAAACGCCATGCCGGTGGGAATGGCGATAATTCACTAAGAAAACATAGCCAATATGAACGTATCTCAAAAAGGGTATGACGCCGTGGTGGTAGGCGGCGGGATGGTCGGCGCGGCCGCCGCATTGGGGCTGGCGCAGGCCGGCTGGTCGGTGGCCTTGCTGGAACATCAGGCGCCGCAGGCGTTCGATGCGCAAAGCCCGCCGGATCTGCGTATTTCCGCCATCGGCTGCACCTCGGTGGGGCTGCTGAAACAACTCGGTGCCTGGCCGGCGGTGCAAGCGATGCGCTCGGCGCCTTACCGCCGATTGGAAACCTGGGAGTGGGCCTCTTCACGGGTAGCGTTTGACGCCGCCTCGCTCGGCCTGCCGGAGCTGGGGTTTATGGTGGAAAACCGTATTTTGCAACTGGCGCTGTGGCAACAGCTGGAGCAGTGCGACAACCTGACGCTCTGCTGCCCCGCCAGGCTGCGATCGTTAAAACGGGTTAATGACCATTGGCAAGTGACGCTGGACTCCTCACAGACGCTACAGGCGCGTCTGGTAGTGGGGGCCGATGGGGCCAACTCGCAGGTGCGCAATCTGGCGGCTATCGGTACCAGCGGCTGGCAGTACCGCCAGTCCTGCATGCTGATCACCGTCGATACCGGCGCGCCGCAGCAGGATACGACCTGGCAACAGTTTTTCCCTTCCGGGCCCCGGGCTTTCCTGCCGTTGTACGATCAATGGGCCTCGCTGGTGTGGTACGACAGCCCGCAGCGTATCCGCCAGTTGCAGGCTATGCCGCCAGCGCAGCTTGAGAAAGAGATCGCCGAAGCCTTTCCTGCCCGCTTAGGGGAAGTGAAGGTGCACGCGGCCGGATCTTTCCCGTTAGCGCGCCGCCATGCGCAACGCTACGTGTTGCCGGGGTTGGTGTTGCTCGGTGACGCGGCACATACCATCAACCCGTTAGCAGGGCAGGGGGTAAACCTGGGGTATCGTGACGTAGAGGCCTTGCTGGCGGTTTTGTGTGATGCACGCGAGTTGGGCGAAGACTGGAGCAGCGAAGCGGTGCTGATGCGTTATCAGCGTCGTCGCCGCACCGATAACTTGCTGATGCAAAGTGGTATGGATCTGTTTTATACCGCTTTCAGCAATAATTTGTCGCCGCTTTGCGTGGTGCGCAATATTGCGTTGATGGCGGCCCAGCGGGCGGGCAAGTTGAAGGAACATGCGCTGAAATACGCGCTGGGGCTGTAGGCGGCCCTTATCCTACAAGGGCGCAGTTCAATGTCGTGCCCTTATTCATTCGGTCTCGCCAAATTTCAGATAGCAAAAAGCCCGCCGAAGCGGGCTTTTCTAAATGTGGCTGGGGTGCCAGGATTCGAACCTGGGTATGCTGGTATCAGAAACCAGAGCCTTACCGCTTGGCGACACCCCAATGGTGTAACAGTAAAATATGGTGGCTACGACGGGATTTGAACCTGTGACCCCATCATTATGAGTGATGTGCTCTAACCAGCTGAGCTACGTAGCCATTTTCAATATTTTACTTTAAAAGTCAACAGTGTTGATGGCTGGGGTACCTGGATTCGAACCAGGGAATGCTGGTATCAAAAACCAGTGCCTTACCGCTTGGCGATACCCCATCAACACGTTTAACTTTTTTTGCAACATCCCCATCCTAAAAAAGATGGCTGGGGTACCTGGATTCGAACCAGGGAATGCCGGTATCAAAAACCGGTGCCTTACCGCTTGGCGATACCCCACCTGTTGCCTGCAACTCGATGAAAAGAAATGGTGCGGGAGGCGAGACTTGAACTCGCACACCTTGCGGCGCTAGAACCTAAATCTAGTGCGTCTACCAATTTCGCCACTCCCGCAAAAAAGATGGTGGCTACGACGGGATTTGAACCTGTGACCCCATCATTATGAGTGATGTGCTCTAACCAGCTGAGCTACGTAGCCATCTTTTTTCGCGCAACCTTCATCGGCGTTGCGGGGCGCATTATGCGTATATGGCCGTTTTGCGTCAACAAGTTTTTTCCCGAAAAAGCGGCTGGATGTGTCGTTTGTCTGGGTTGTGAACAGTATGGCGATAAAAGCATCAGTTCAGGCAATTAATGGTTGAAAACATCAGCAAAAAGGCGGGCCCGGAGGCCCGCCTTGGGGAGAAAACCCGGCGTGATTATTTGTAGGCGGACTGGTGAACGCCGACTGCACGACCAGAAGGATCGTCCATTTTCTTGAATGACTCGTCCCATTCGATGGCTTTGGCTGAGGAACAGGCCACTGACGGGCCGCCAGGCACGCATTCTGCCGCGCTTGGCAGCGGGAACAGCTCTTCGAAAATTTCGCGATACAGGTAGCCTTCTTTGGAGCTTGGCGTGTTGTACGGGAAACGGAAACGTGCGGTTTCGAGCTGTTGATCGCTGATCTGCTTGGCAGCGACCTCTTTCAGCGTGTCAATCCAGCTGTAACCCACGCCGTCGGAGAACTGCTCTTTCTGGCGCCAGGCGACGCTGGCCGGCAGATAGGATTCAAAACATTCGCGCAGGATATGTTTTTCCATTTTGCCATTGCCGCACATTTTGTCCTTAGGATTGATGCGCATTGCCACGTCGAGGAATTTTTTATCCAGGAAGGGCACGCGGGCTTCCACACCCCAGGCGGACATCGCCTTGTTGGCGCGCGCGCAGTCAAACATATGTAGCGCTAACAGTTTACGTACGGTTTCGTCGTGGAACTCACGGGCATCCGGCGCTTTATGGAAGTACAGGTAGCCGCCGAACACTTCGTCCGCGCCTTCGCCAGACAGCACCATCTTGATGCCCATCGCTTTGATTTTGCGTGACATCAGGTACATCGGGGTGGAAGCGCGAATGGTGGTAACGTCATAGGTTTCGATGTGATAAATCACGTCGCGAATGGCGTCCAGACCTTCCTGTACGGTGAAGTGGATCTCATGGTGCACGGTGCCCAGGTGGTTTGCCACTTCCTGCGCGGCGCGCAGATCCGGTGAACCCTCCAGACCCACGGCGAAGGAGTGCAACTGCGGCCACCAGGCTTCGCTGCGTTCTTGATCTTCTACACGGCGTGCCGCGTACTTTTTGGTAATGGCGGATATCACGGAAGAATCCAGACCGCCGGATAGCAGTACGCCGTAGGGTACGTCGGACATCAGGTGGCTTTTCACCGAGTCTTCCAGCGCGTTGCGCAGGGCATTGGCGTCGGTCACGTTGTCTTTAACGTTGTCGTAATCGAACCAGTCACGTTGATAATATTCACGGATCTCGCCGTCCTGGCTCCACAGGTAGCTGCCCGCCGGGAATTCTTTAATGGTGCGGCAAACCGGCACCAGCGCTTTCATTTCAGAGGCGACATAAAGGTTGCCGAATTCATCGTGTCCCATGTAAAGCGGGATAATGCCCAGATGGTCGCGGCCAATCAGGTAAGCGTCTTTCTCTGAATCGTACAGTGCGAAGGCGAACATGCCTTGCAGCTCGTCGAGGAAGTCAGGGCCTTTCTCCTGGTACAGCGCCAGGATCACTTCACAGTCGGAGCCGGTCTGGAATTCGTAGCGATCGCTAAATTGCTGGCGCAGCGCCTGGTGGTTGTAGATCTCGCCGTTAACGGCCAGAACGTGGGTGTGCGCAGCGTTGTACAGCGGTTGGGCGCCATTGTTGACGTCGACAATCGACAGGCGCTCATGCACCAGAATGGCTTTATCGCTGGCGTAAACACCGGACCAATCCGGGCCGCGGTGGCGCATCAGACGGGACAGCTCCAGCGCTTTTTTACGCAGTTCAACGGGATCGGACTTCAGATCGAGCACACCGAAAATAGAACACATATACCGACTCTCCTAACGACTTTTTTAGACTGTGATGTTGTATTTGCTGTTATAGGCAGCATGGTCGCTTCATCAGTGATGGCGCGGTTTTGCTGCGTTGTGTTTATGAAAATGCGTCAAAACCGGCAGGGGATGCAAGTGTTTTAGCGCTGCGCCGAAAAATAGTTGTTTGGGAGGGGGCTAAAATTAGCGGATATTCAGTTAGCAGCCATTAAAATTAATGAATATTCAATTTTTCAATCTATGGATGAGTTGCCGGATAATTTTACCGGCAACTCATTGCCGACTATCAGGCGGTCAACTGCCACAGGGTGAAGGCCGCATCCGGCGTCCATCCTGCATTGGAAGTGTGGGCCTGCAGGCAGGTGTATTTCTTGCCCTTATACGTCACCAAATCACCGGCCTTGTAGCTGTGATTGTTCTGCCACTCGGCCACGCCCGGATCGGGAGGCGTACCACCGTCCGAGGTTTTAACTGCCAGCGCACCGCTAGGCAGCGAAGTATTGCCTTGGTTGTCGGTGGCGGTGACAAAATAGCTGTACTGAGTGGCTGCCGTCAGGCCGCTGTCCTGCAGCGACAGGCCGCCGGTCTGGCCGATGGCGTTGCCGTTACGGTAAACCGTATAGTGGCTAATCGGTT
Organism: Serratia sp. OS31; assembly: GCF_014164835.1. Classification (NCBI taxonomy): domain Bacteria; kingdom Pseudomonadati; phylum Pseudomonadota; class Gammaproteobacteria; order Enterobacterales; family Yersiniaceae; genus Serratia; species Serratia sp. OS31. Next base: position 60,772 of record NZ_JACJFQ010000014.1, read on the forward strand.
TGGCGCTGCTTGCTGCAGCCCAATTCAGCGTCAACGACGTTGCGGTAATCGCGCTGGCGTTCAGCGCGGTAGGCGCTTCAGGCTTTCCCGGCGGCGGGGTGACCCCGCCCTGGATCAGCGCGGCATAACGAGTTTTGAATTCCCAGTTATAGGCCACGCCGGCCTTGCTCTTGCCATTATCCCAGTTCACTGACCAGGTCATCAGGCCCTTGATCGACAAGTTTTTGGCGTCAAGGCGCGCGAAAGCGTTATAGACCGCCTGCTTGTCGACCACATAACCGGTGGCGGCGGCGTCATTATTGGTGGGTAAACCGATCACAAATTTGGATGCCGGGATTTTGGTGTAGCCGCGGGTGCCGGTGACCAGGCTTTCGGTCAGGTAATACAAGAAGTCTTCTTTCATCGCGTCGTTATTCTGGGTGATCCAGGCGCCTTTGCCGCCATTGGCTTCGTCAACCCAGATACCGTCACCGCCCTGGTTATAATATTGCGGTGCAATAAAATCATAAAACCCTTCGAGCGCGGTAATATAATCCAGGTAAGTCCCGTTGGTGCGCAAATAAGGGAATTCTGGCGCCATGCTGACAATAAAGTTTTTACCTTCGGCGGCATAATGCGCTTTTACTTTTTTCAGTGCGGCAGGCAAAACGGTTTTATTATTGGCGGCACCAATGGCGGCCTGTTCCAGATCGATATCCAGACCGTCAAAACCGTAGGTTTCCACCAGACGGATAATTTCATTGGTCAGCTTGTCTTCATCGCCGGTTTTCAATTCGATATGCGCATCGGCGCCGCCGAGGGAAATCAGTACCGCGCGGCCCTGGCTGTTCAGTACACCGACCTGGCGGCGGAACTCGGTATCGGACAGGTTGTAAGGCTTGAAGGTGGGGATACCCACGCCCTTCATAAAGGCTACGGCCACCACGTTATATTCGGCCGGGATATCGGTCAGGTTCATATTGGCGAATTGACCCTGCTGATAACCGTCACTGGCGCCGGCGGCCCAGTTGTGCCAAAAGCCCATCATGATTTTTTTATTCGACATATCCGGCATGGCGGCTGCGTCATCTGCAGCTTGTGCATTGATAATATTATCGGAGCTCATAGTAACCTCGTTATTTTAGGTAAGATTAATTCCACACGCCGGCAATAGCGGGTATTGGCGGGGCGTAAATACATAGTGCGGATTTTTAACGAGGGTGGGGTGAAACCTTTCCCGGCCAATAATAAATTAAATTCAAATTGGCGCGAAAATTAAGGGTGGCCGCGATGGCCACCTCAGCGATTAGAAAATATTGATATCGGCAACGGAAGGGAAGATGTAGCTCGGGCGGAACGGCATGGTTTCGACATCGTTCAACGTCGAGACGCCGGACAACACCAGCACGGTTTCCAGACCTGCCTGGAAGCCCGCCAGGATATCGGTGCGCAGGTTGTCGCCGACGATGACCGTCTCTTCCGAATGCGCCTGCATTTTGTTGAGCGCGGCGCGGATGATCCATGGGCTGGGTTTGCCGACGTAAAACGGCTTACGGCCGGTGATTTTCTCGATCGGGGCGCACAGCGCGCCGCAGGCAGGCACAAAGCCATGGCCGTGAGTATCCGGGTTGGTCGCGATAAAGCGCGCGCCGTTATTCACGAAGTAGGCGGCCTTATGCATCATGTCCCAGTTATAGGAGCGGGTTTCCCCGACAATCACGAAGTCCGGGTTGATGTCGGTAATGGTGAAGCCGGCTTTATACAATTCGTGGATCAGCGCGCCTTCGCCCACCACGTAGGCCTTTTTGCCTTCCTGACGGCGCAGGAAATCGGCGGTGGCCATCGCGGAGGTATAAAACGCGCTTTCCGGGACTTCAAGCCCGGCGGCGGAGAAGCGGTTCGCCAGATCCTGTGCGGTCTGCGACGGGTAGTTGGTCAGCACCACCAGCGGCATGCCCTGTTCCTGAATGCGCGCCAGGAAAAGATCGGCGCCGGGAACCGGCGTGTTGTCATGCAGCAGCACGCCGTCGATATCACATATAACGTTTTTGATTGTCATTGTTGCTGTTTCTCATGATTGGCGGCAGGCAAAACGCGAAGATAACACACCTGCCTTAGGCGGCGGATCAGCTTTCCAGCAATCGCTGCAATAGCACGCCGTTGAGCATTGCCCGCTTGGCCAGGGCGAAAGCCCCGATCGCCGAGCGATGATTGAGTTCGGAGGTGACCACCGGCAGGTTCTTGCGGAAGTCTTTCAGCACCTGAGTATTGATGCAGCTTTGGATCGCCGGCAGCAGCACTTTTTCTGCCTCGGTAATTTCACCGGCGATCACCACTTTCTGCGGATTAAACAGGTTAATGGCAATGGCCACGGCTTTGCCGAGGTAGCGGCCGACGTGCTCGATCACTTCGCTGGCCAGCAGGTCACCGCGGTTGGCGGCCTTGCAGATGGCGGAGATGCTGCAGTCGTCGAGTGTCAGCTTGCTGGGGTAGCCCTGAGTCAGTAACTGGCGCACGCGGTGTTCAATCGCGGCATTGGCGGCGACGGTTTCCAGACAGCCGAAGTTGCCGCAGTGGCAGCGTTCCCCCAGCGGGTCGATCTGAATATGGCCGATTTCGCCGACGTTGCCGTTATTGCCCAGGAAAATCTGGCCGTTGACGATAATGCCGGCACCGGTGCCGCGGTGCAGACGTACCAGAATGGAGTCTTCACAGTCGCGGGTGGCGCCAAAATAGTGTTCGGCCAAAGCCAGGCTGCGGATGTCATGGCCGACGAAGCTGGTGACGTTAAAGCGTTGCTGCAGGTTGTCTACCAGCGGCCAGTTGCTGACGCTGATGTGTGGCATGTAGCGCACCACACCGAGCGCCGGGTCAACCAGACCGGGCAGGATCACCGCGATGGCGATCAGTTCGCGCAGCTTGCGTTGGTAGTCTTCGATAAACTGCGCAATGGCGGTGAACAACGCATTTTCCAGTGTTTCCTGGGTCCTTTCCGGCAGCGGGTAGTGCTCTTCACCGAGCGATTTTCCGCTCATGTCGTACAGGGTGATGGTGGCATCGTGGCGACCGAGGCGTACGGCCACGGTGTGGAAATGCCGGGTTTCGGAGACAATGGAAATGGCGCGGCGGCCGCCGGTAGAGGCTTGCTGATCGACTTCTTTGATCAGCCCGCGCTCCAACAGCTGGCGAGTAATTTTAGTGACGCTGGCGGGCGCTAGCTGGCTCAGTTCGGCTATTTGAATGCGCGAGATCGGACCCTGTTGGTCGATCAGGCGGTAAACCGCCGCGCCGTTGAGTTGTTTGACTAAGTCAACGTTCCCTATCTGTGCCTGTCCGCCAGTACTCATCAATAATTTTACTCGCTGTTCATGAAATTAAACCTCGTTACCGTTAACGAGCGTTTTGGTGATGCTAAAGTCGCGGGTAAACGCGGTCAGGTTTGCCACCTTACCGGCTTCGATCGTACCTAAACGATTGTCTACGCCGATAGCACGCGCCGGATAGAGTGTCGCCATACGCAGCGCTTCATCTAACGCGATGCCGACATGTTCAACGCTGTTTTTCAACGCGTCAATCATGGTCAGCGCAGATCCGCTCAGGGTGCCGTTCTCGTCCACGCACAGCCCATCGCGATAGTATATTGTTTTACCGGCGAAAATAAATTGGTCAATATCAGCACCCGCCGGGGCGGTGGCGTCGGTGACCAGCACCAATTTATCACCTTTCATGCGTTTGGCGTTACGGATACTCGCCCAGGCCACGTGATGGCCGTCGGCGATAATGCCGGTATAGACTTCAGGCGTGTCGAAAATCGCCCCCATCAGCCCCGGTTCGCGCCCGGTGATATACGGCATGGCGTTATACAGGTGAGTGGCGAAGGTAATGCCGGCAGCAAAACCGGTGCGGGCCTGTTCGTAAGTCGCGTTCGAGTGACCGGCGGACACCACGATGCCGGCGTCGGTCAGTTGCTTGATAAAGTGCGGCTCTACCATTTCCGGCGCCAGCGTCACCTTGGTGATCACATCGGCATTCGCGCACAGATAGTCGATCATCTCTTGGGTTGGCTTGCGGATAAACGCCGGGTTATGGGTGCCTTTTTTCAACGGGCTAAGGTACGGCCCTTCAAGGTGCAGACCCAGCGCCTGGTTCTGGTGCTTTTTCAGATAAGCGCGCATCACTTCGATGCTGTGCTTCATAAATTCGTCGCTGCTGGTGATCAGCGTCGGCAGATAGCTGGTACAGCCGGATTTTTCGTTGGCACGCTGCATAATTTCCAGCGTCTCTTCCGAAATGGCGTCCAGCGAGTCGTTAAATTGAACGCCGCCGCAGCCGTTAAGCTGCACGTCGATCAAACCGGGGGCCAGGATAGCGCCACCCAGATCGCGCGTTTCAATGCCGGCCGGCAGTTCAGCCAGCGGGCAAACTCGTTCAATCAGGCCATCAGCGATTACCACTGCATGGTCGTCAAGTACGTCGTGGCCGGTAAAAATACGGCCGTGGGTTAAAGCGAACATCGTAGCCCCCTGCAGGAATTAAAGACTCTTCACGCTTTCCGCTTCTAATTCGCGGAAATACTTAACGGTTTTGACTTTCAGCTCCATGGTGGATGGCTCATCGCACACCACAACGGCCTTGGCATGCAGCTGCAGGCAACTGATGGTCCACATGTGGTTGATGTTGCCTTCCACAGCGGCTTCCAGCGCCTGAGCCTTGGCGTGGCCGGTCACCAGAATCATCACTTCCTCTGCGTCGAGCAGCGTGCCCACGCCCACGGTCAGTGCAAACTTCGGTACCAGGCTAACGTCGCCGCCAAAGAAGCGGGAGTTGGCGATGCGGGTATCTTCGGTCAGGGTTTTGATGCGAGTGCGCGAGGCCAGAGATGAAGCCGGCTCGTTAAACGCGATATGACCGTCGATGCCAACGCCACCCATGAACAGGTTGATCTTGCCGTAGGATTTGATTTTCGCTTCGTACTGGCGGCACTCGGCGTCAACGTCCGGTGCATTACCATTCAGCAGGTTGATATTTTCGCGTGGGATATCAACGTGATCAAAGAAATTACGGTACATGAAGGTATGATAGCTTTCCGGGTGTTCCTGCGGCAGGCCAACGTATTCATCCATGTTGAAAGTCACCACATGCTTAAAGCTTACTTCACCTGCTTTGTGCATCGCAATCAGATGTTTGTACGCTTCCAGCGGAGTACCACCGGTTGGCAGGCCGAGCACAAACGGACGCTCCGCAGTAGGCTTGAATGCGTTGATGCGCTGGACGATATGGCGTGCGGCCCATTTGCCGACTTGTGCAGTATCTTTCAGTGGGATAAGTCTCATCTAACACCTCTTGGGGTAAGTAAACTAAAGCTATACTGGTTCGTGCCTGAACGAGAGTCTTAAGCCTAACCCAGGTTTATGATTCTCACGTGATGCGTCAGGTTCGATGATTTTTTTAATGATAAAATAAGTTTTGTGTGATGGCTAGCAATGTGGCAGCTTAAGACTGCTTTTTGGTGATATAAATCACAAAAAAGGAGGTTTTAATTTGCGATACGAAATAATTTTTTTACACTCCACTTTGTTGTCGTTCGTCCAGAGTTAATCGCAGTGTGTGATGGCGCTAGCGTAAAATATGATAAAGCCCATAAAAGGGCATTAGGGGGAATATTAAGGTGAACATACTCGGCTTTTTCCAAAGATTGGGCAGGTCGTTGCAACTGCCAATCGCAGTACTGCCCGTGGCGGCGCTTTTGCTCCGCTTCGGCCAGCCCGACTTACTCAATATTTCGTTCATCGCACAGGCCGGTGGATCAATCTTTGATAATTTGGCGTTAATTTTCGCTATCGGTGTGGCAGCAACCTGGTCGAAAGACAATGCCGGTTCAGCCGCACTGGCGGGTGCGGTAGGTTACTTCATCCTGACCAAAGCGATGGTCACCATCAACCCGGCGATCAATATGGGCGTGCTGGCCGGTATTATTACCGGTCTGGTGGGCGGGGCGGTTTATAACCGCTGGTCCGGCATCAAACTGCCTGAGTTCCTTTCCTTCTTCGGCGGTAAACGTTTCGTTCCTATCGCCACCGGCTTTTTCTGTTTAATCCTTGCGGCGATCTTTGGTTACATCTGGCCACCGGTTCAGAATGCCATCCACGCCGGCGGTGAATGGATTGTGTCCATGGGTGCGGTGGGTTCCGGCATCTTCGGTTTCGTTAACCGTCTGCTGATCCCAACCGGCTTGCATCAGGTATTGAACACCATCGCCTGGTTCCAGATTGGTGAATTCACCAATGCCGCGGGCACCATCTTCCACGGTGACATCAACCGCTTCTACGCGGGCGACGGCACTGCCGGGATGTTCATGTCCGGCTTCTTCCCAATCATGATGTTCGGTTTGCCGGGTGCGGCACTGGCCATGTATTTCGCTGCGCCGAAAGAGCGTCGCCCAATGGTTGGCGGTATGTTGCTGTCTGTGGCACTGACCGCGTTCCTGACCGGCGTGACCGAGCCGCTTGAATTCCTGTTCATGTTCCTGGCTCCGCTGCTGTATCTGGTCCATGCCATTTTGACCGGTATCAGCCTGTTTGTAGCCACCCTGCTGGGTATTCACGCCGGCTTCTCCTTCTCTGCAGGCGCCATCGACTATGTGTTGATGTACAACCTGCCGGCCGCCAGTAAAAACGTCTGGATGCTGGTCCTGATGGGTCTGGTCGCCTTCGCGGTCTACTTCGTTCTGTTCTCCGTCATTATCCGTGCGTTCAACCTGAAAACGCCGGGTCGCGAAGATGCGTCTGACGATATCGTCGCACCGGAAGCCAACAGCAATACCGATGAAGGTCTGCGCGCTCTGTCTCGTAGCTATATCGGTGCCATCGGCGGTTCAGACAACCTGACCGGCATTGATGCCTGCATTACCCGTCTGCGTCTGAGCGTGAAAGATTCTTCGAAAGTGCTCGATGCAAGCTGTAAACGTCTGGGTGCTTCCGGCGTGGTGAAACTGAACAAGCAAACCGTTCAGGTGATTGTGGGTTCTAAAGCGGAAGCCATTGCCGACGGCATGCGTGCGGTTATCGCAGCCGGCCCGGTTCCTGCGGCAGAAGTGGCACCGGCAGCCGGTGTGACCGCAGTTAAATCTCAAGCGGTGCCTAACGCGCCGAAAGTGGCCTTCGAGTCGCTGGTGGCTCCGGTCACCGGTGAAGTGGTGGCGCTGGATCAGGTGCCTGACGAAGCCTTTGCCAGCAAAGCGGTAGGCGACGGTCTGGCGATTCGCCCAACGGATAAAACCGTCGTGGCGCCGGCTGACGGCACCATCGTGAAAATCTTCAACACCAACCACGCTTTCTGTCTGGAAACCGACAAGGGTGCGGAAATTGTGGTGCACATGGGTATCGACACCGTGGCATTGAACGGTCAGGGCTTCAAGCGTCTGGTTGAAGAGGGCGCAGAGGTGAAAGCCGGCCAGCCAATCCTTGAACTGGATCTGGACTTCCTGAACGCCAACGCCCGCTCGATGATAAGCCCGGTAGTGGTCAGCAACGCTGACGATTACGCCGGTCTGTCGGCGCTGGCGACCGGTTCTGTGGTCGCAGGCCAGACCAAACTGTTCGAGATCCAAAAGTAAACCGATTTACCTGAGTAGTACCTGGGGTGTTTAACGAGTCATGACGGAACGCACCCTACCTTTGGCGGGAAGAGAGCAATCTCTTCCCGCTTTTTTATGGGCGACAGGTAACGAAAGCTGCCCCGTTGTGGTGCTGCGATCTGTCGTGGTGCAACGTCCCGCATTTTTCGTGAAACAAACGGTTGTTTCCGGGCGTGGCTTGTTGGATCATAGGCGGTTATGTGTAGCGCTTTGCATTGAGGAATAGTGAAATGAGTGAGGCTGAAGCCCGCCCAACCAATTTTATCCGTCAGATCGTCGATGAAGATCTGGCGTCAGGGAAACACGCGTCGGTACATACCCGTTTCCCGCCGGAGCCGAATGGCTATCTGCATATCGGCCATGCAAAATCCATTTGCCTGAACTTCGGCATTGCCCGTGACTACCAGGGCCAGTGCAACCTGCGTTTCGATGACACCAACCCGGTGAAAGAAGATATCGAGTTCGTTGAGTCGATCAAACACGACGTGGAGTGGCTGGGCTTTGAGTGGAGCGGCAACGTCCGTTACTCCTCAGATTACTTCGATCAGCTGCACCAGTATGCGGTAGAGCTGATTAACAAAGGGCTGGCCTACGTCGACGAGCTGTCGCCTGAGCAAATCCGCGAATATCGCGGCAGCCTGACCTCGCCGGGCAAAGACAGTCCGTACCGCGGTCGTAGCGTGGAAGAGAACCTGGCGCTGTTTGAAAAAATGCGCAACGGCGAATTCGCCGAAGGTAGCGCCTGCCTGCGTGCCAAGATCGACATGGCTTCGCCGTTTATCGTGATGCGCGATCCTGTGCTGTACCGCATCAAGTTCGCGGAACACCACCAGACCGGCAACAAATGGTGCATCTACCCGATGTACGATTTCACCCACTGCATTTCCGATGCGCTGGAAGGGATCACCCATTCGCTGTGTACGCTGGAGTTCCAGGACAACCGTCGTCTGTATGACTGGGTGTTGGACAACATCACCATCCCTTGTCATCCGCGTCAGTACGAATTCTCACGCCTTAATCTCGAGTACGCCATCATGTCTAAGCGCAAGCTGAACCAGTTGGTGACCGAGAAAATCGTTGAGGGCTGGGATGACCCGCGTATGCCGACCGTTTCCGGCCTGCGTCGCCGTGGCTATACCGCTGCGTCCATCCGCGAGTTCTGCCAGCGTATCGGCGTGACCAAGCAGGAAAACAACGTCGAAATGATGGCGCTCGAAGCCTGCATTCGTGAAGAGCTGAACGAAAACGCGCCGCGTGCGATGGCCGTGCTGGATCCGGTGAAGGTTGTCATCGAAAATATGACCTCCGGCGTGGAAATGGTGACCATGCCTAACCACCCGAACAAGCCGGAAATGGGCAGCCGTGAGGTGCCGTTCAGCCGCGAGGTTTATATCGACCGTGCTGACTTCCGCGATGAAGCCAACAAGCAGTACAAGCGTCTGGTACTGGGGAAAGAAGTGCGTCTGCGCAATGCCTACGTGATCAAGGCTGAACGCGTCGAGAAAGATGCTGAAGGCGAGATCACCACCATCTTCTGCAGCTACGATGCGGACACTTTGAGCAAAGATCCTGCCGATGGCCGCAAGGTGAAGGGCGTGATCCACTGGGTGTCTGCTGAGCATGCATTGCCGGCGGAAATTCGCGTGTACGACCGTCTGTTCAGCGTGCCGAATCCGGCTGCGGCAGAGGACTTCCTCGCCACCATCAACCCGGAGTCGCTGGTTATCAAGCACGGCTTCGTGGAGCCTAGCCTGGCTGCCGCACAGCCGGAAAAGGCCTATCAGTTCGAGCGAGAAGGTTATTTCTGTGCCGATAACCGTTACTCCTCGACTGAGCACCTGGTGTTTAACCGCACCGTTGGCCTGCGCGACACCTGGGCTAAACTGGGTGTCTGATTGATCAACGGCTAACACCCCAAGAGCGCAACTTCGGTTGCGCTTTTTTTATGTCTGCGCCATTTCCCCCTTCCGCTGCGATGTTGTTCCTTCAATCCTCTTTTAAATTTTTATCTGGCCGTTGTAACAGTAATTTCTTGATATAAATCATCGCTCATATAACATTGTCTTATATATTCGTGATGCGAATTAATGTCATCTGGAGAGCGCTCTCATATTTTTTCTTCTGGCTGACTTTTTTGATTCGGCTGAAACCATTAATCGTCTCCTGTTGACCTCGTATCATTGTTTATTCTGATTTTATTGAATTTTTTATTCGACATCCTCTTTGCATACCCACGTAACAAAATCTCATCGATATGTGCTCTTTGTCATACTTTGACAAATCTCTCTGATATTTCATTTGATAATTCGCGTCGCGAAAAATAGTCTGTCTGTAGCAATAAGTGCTGTGGGAATTTAGCCCATCGGCAATATTTTTTACCCGGTTGGGTTTTTTATTGGCAGTCGTGCAGGGCAGTGGTGAACACGGGCGGCTGCAACTTTTAAAGTTAAGTCAAAGAGGAATTTCATTATGGGTACGCACGGTGCTCAGCGTAAAACGCTGGCGCTCGCAGTCGCGGGTGCGCTGTTGGGAACAGGGTTTGCCATGGCCCCTGAGGCGAAAGCCGCAGGATTTATCGATGACTCCACGATGACCGGCGGTGTTTACTACTGGCAACGTGAGCGTGACCGTAAAGATCTCAATCCGACCAGTGACGATTACAATAAATACACCACCAACTTGTCGCATTCGACGGCCAACCTGAGCCTGGATTTTGCCTCGGGCTATGCCTGGGACATGTTCGGCCTGGACGTGGGCGCCTTTACCGCCATCGAGCTGGCTGAATCCAGCGCCAGCGGCCACCCGAATGAAATCGCGTTCTCCTCCAAAAACCGTACCTATGATGAAGACTACTCCGGCGACAAAGGCGGCATCAGCCTGTATAAAGCCGCCGGTAAATTCAAATATGGCCCCGTCTGGGCACGTGGCGGTTATATCCAGCCAAGTGGCCAAACTCTGTTGGCGCCGCATTGGAGCTTTATGCCAGGCACCTATCAGGGCGCAGAGGCCGGCGCCAAGTTTGACTACGGCGATGCCGGTGAGTTGAGCTTCTCTTACATGTGGACCAATAAATATAAAGCGCCATGGCACATCGAGATGGACGACTTCCGCCAGAACGATAAAAAAACCGGTGTCTCCTACCTGCACTCGCTGGGTGCCAAATACGACTTCAAAAACGATTTGGTGCTGGAGGCGGCATTCGGCCAAGCCCAGGGCTATGTGAATCAGTACTTCACCAAGGCGTCTTATAAATTCGATCTGGTGGGCAACCCGCTGACCACCAGCTACCAGTTCTACGGCACCGAAGACCGCATTAACGACAAGAACGACCCGAACAGCATTTACGACGGTCTGGCCTGGCTGCAAGCACTGACCTTTGGTTACACCACCGGCCAGTTCAACTGGCGCCTGGAAGGCACCATGGTCAAAGCCGAAGGCAACCAGGGCTACTTCCTGCAACGCATGACGCCAACCTACGCTTCTTCTAACGGCCGCCTCGACGTGTGGTGGGATAACCGTTCCGACTTTAACGCCAACGGCGAAAAAGCGGTTTATGCCGGGGTGATGTACGACCTGAGCAACTGGAACCTGCCGGGCATGGCGGTGGGCGGTTCTTACGTTTACGCCTGGGACGCCAAACCGAGCACCAACCCTATGTACGATCAGAGCCAGCGCCTGAAAGAGAGCGCCTGGAGCCTGGATGCCATGTACACCATTCAGGAAGGTCGCGCCAAAGGCACGCTGCTGAAACTGCACTACACCCAATACGACAACCACACCAATATCCCAAGCTGGGGCGGGGGTTACGGCAACATCTTCCAGGACGAGAAAGACGTCAAATTCATGGTTATCGCGCCATTCACCATTTTCTAAAACATACCTTACAGCTTTCAGGTTGCAGCCAGTGCAGCTAGCAACGCTGCAGCTTGAAAGATGACCGGTATCTTCCCCGGCGGCAGCGCCGGGGTCATTTAACGGGAATAAAACGATGAAAAAAATCATGATGATGTTGGCTGCGGTAGCTACGCTGAGCGCCTGCGTACAGCCGGCGGCACCGCCGGAAGATGCCAAATTGAAACAGGCCTACAGCGCCTGCATCAACACCGCAGAGGGCTCACCGGAAAAACTGCAGTCATGCCAGGCGGTGTTGAACGTACTGAAACAAGAGAAGCAGCATCAACAGTTCGCCGAGAAAGAAACGGTGCGGGTGATGGATTATCAAAACTGTATTCAAGCGGTTCACAGCGGTAACGGCCAGGCTTATGACGCCAAATGTGGCCAGATTTGGAAAGAGATCCGCGATAACAACAATTAAGGATGATGCTGAAAATGAATAAATTCAAATTGAGCGCGCTTGCCGCGTTGACGGCAACCGTTGGATTATTTGGCAGCGTGGGGAACGCGATGGCCAATCAACCGCTGGTGGATCAACTGAGCCAGCTGAAACTGAATTTGAAAATGGTCGATAACCGGGCCGCCGAAAACGGCCTGGATTGCGGCAAGCTGGGGGCCGATTGGGCGGCCTGCAACAAGCTGCTGATTGGCCTGACCAACGACAATCAGGAGATCAAAGGTCAGGACTGGGCGATTTACTTCCACAGCGCCCGTCAGACCCTGCGGGTGGATAACGATCAGTTCAAGATAGCTCACCTGACCGGTGATCTGTACAAGCTGGAGCCTACCGATAAATTTATCGGTTTCCCAGCGGGGAAAACAGTAGAAATCCCGATTATTACTGAATACTGGCAACTGTTTAAAACTGACTTCGTGCCACGCTGGTATGCCACTTCGGGCGATGCCAAGCCCAAAATTCTGATCAATACCGATACCGAAGATCTGAACCAGTTCGTTGCGCCGTTCACCGGCGACCAGTGGAAGCGCACCAAAGACGACAATAACATCCTGATGACGCCGGCCTCGCGCTTCACGAAAAACGCCGAGCTAAAAACTTTACCCACCGCGTCGTTACGCGGTCAGGTAGTGCCAACGCCGCTGCAGGTTAAAGTGCATGCGCAGGATGTGGATCTGAGTAAAGGCGTTGTGTTGGAGCTGAGCGCATTATCCAAACCGGCGGCAGATGCCGTAGCCCAGCGTTTCGCGCTGTTGGGAATAACCAGTAACGCAGCCGGTTATCCGATCAAAACCGATATTCAACCAGGAAAATTCAAAGGTGAACTGGCGGTGCCGGGAGCCTATGAGCTGAAAATAGGCAATCAGGAAGCGCGAGTCATCGGCTTCGATCAGGCCGGGGTGTTTTATGGCTTGCAGTCGATTCTGTCATTGGTACCTACCGACGGCAGTGCCAAAATCGCCACGCTGGAGGCCAAAGATGCGCCGCGCTTCCAGTATCGCGGCATCTTCCTGGATGTGGCGCGTAACTTCCACCAGAAAGATGCGGTGTTGCGCCTGCTGGACCAAATGGCGGCGTACAAACTCAATAAATTCCATTTCCATCTGAGTGATGACGAAGGCTGGCGTATTGCCATTCCGGGCTTGCCGGAGCTGACCGAGGTCGGGGGGCAGCGTTGCCACGATCTGAGTGAAACCACCTGCCTGTTGCCGCAGTATGGCCAGGGTCCCGAGGTTTACGGCGGCTTCTTCTCTCGCCAGGATTACATCGACATCATCAAATACGCCAAGGCGCGCCAGATTGAAGTGATCCCGGAAATCGATATGCCGGCGCATGCCCGTGCGGCGGTGGTCTCAATGGAAGCTCGCTATAAGAAACTGCATGCCGCCGGTAAAGAACAAGAAGCCAACGAGTTCCGATTGGTGGATCCAACCGATACCTCTAACACCACCTCGGTGCAGTACTTTAACCGCCAAAGCTACCTCAATCCTTGCCTGGATTCGTCCAAGCGCTTTGTCGACAAGGTGATCGGCGAGATTGCCCAGATGCATAAAGAGGCCGGACAACCGTTGAGCACCTGGCACTTTGGCGGGGATGAGGCGAAAAATATCAGGTTGGGCGCCGGTTATACCGATGTGAACAAGCCGGAAGCCGGCAAAGGCATCATTGATCAGAGCAAAGAAGACAAGCCATGGGCGAAATCTCAGGTCTGCCAGGCGATGATCAAAGAGGGCAAGGTCGCCGATATGGAGCATCTGCCAAGCTACTTCGGGGTGGAAGTCAGCCAATTGGTAAAAGCGCACGGCATCGACAGAATGCAAGCCTGGCAGGATGGCCTGAAAGATGCGAAAAACGCCAAGGCCTTTGCTACCCAACGTGTCGGGGTTAACTTCTGGGATACGCTGTATTGGGGCGGGTTCGACAGTGCCAACGACTGGTCCAACAAGGGATACGAGCTGATCCTCTCAAACCCGGATTATGTCTACATGGACTTCCCGTATGAGGTGAACCCGGACGAGCGCGGTTACTACTGGGGAACGCGTTTCAGCGACGAGCAGAAAATGTTCAGCTTTGCGCCAAACAACTTGCCGCAAAACGCCGAAACCTCGGTTGATCGCGACGGTAATCACTTTACCGCCAAGAGCGACAAACCCTGGCCGGGGGCTTACGGTATTTCCGCGCAGATGTGGAGCGAAACCCAGCGTACCGACGAACAAATGGAGTACATGATCTTCCCTCGTTCGTTGTCGGTGGCCGAGCGCGCATGGCACCGGGCAGATTGGGAGCAGGATTACCGGGCGGGCCGGGAGTATAAAGGCGGCGAAACCCACTTCATCGATACCAGGAAACTGGACCGGGATTGGCTGCGCTTCGCCAACCTGCTCGGTCAGCGTGAGCTGGCAAAACTGGACAAAGGTGGCGTGAGCTACCGGTTGCCGGTGCCAGGCGCCCGAGTGGTGGGGGGCAAGCTGGAAGCCAATATTTCGCTGCCGGGTCTGGGCATCGAGTATTCCACCGACGGTGGCAAGCAATGGCAACGTTATGATGCTAAGGCCAAGCCTGAGGTTAGCGGTGAAGTGCAAATCCGCGCGGTGAGCCCGGATGGCAAGCGTTACAGCCGCGCCGAGAAAGTGTAAATCTGAGACCTGGCCCGCTGTTCGCAGGCGGGCCGTTATCTAACAACCGTAGCCGCGACCGGCGTGCTGCTGCGTGGTGTGTTCAGACCCGGTCTGGAGGTTATTTTTCGATAGCCTATTGTTGCTTGAATATAAGCTGTAACGAGTTTACTTATCCGCGTGTCGGCGGGTGAGTTGACGCTGAAGGTGTCCAGGTGGGGAACGAGAGAAGTGCTGTAGAGAAGTGCCGCTGCAATTGTTGTATTTAACGCTGTGAACTTTCCCCGGCCTGTCCGGGGATTTTTTATCCTATTATCGCAGGCACAAAAAAACCGCCGTTAAGGCGGTTCTCAATGCCGGTTAGGACATTATTTTTTGTCGTGCAGGGTGTCGTCTTCGCGGCAGTCACCGGTTTCACAATGGCCGTACAGGTACAGGCTGTGGTTGGTGAGCTTGATGCCGTGCTGTTTGGCGATATCACGCTGACGCACTTCGATAGACTCATCGCTAAATTCGATCACTTTGCCGCAGTCCAGGCAAATCAGGTGATCGTGGTGATGCTGCTGGGTCAGCTCGAACACGGACTTGCCGCCTTCGAAGTTGTGACGGGTCACAATGCCGGCATCATCAAATTGGTTCAGTACGCGGTAAACTGTAGCCAGGCCAATTTCTTCGCCCATATCTATCAGTTTTTTGTACAGATCTTCCGCACTGACGTGATGGCATTCCGGATTTTGCAGTACTTCCAGGATTTTGAGTCGCGGAAGCGTGACTTTTAGGCCGGCCTTCTTCAATGCGGTGTTGTTGTCAGTCATGCGGATTCAGTCCTGTTACTATGCTAATCAAGTTGAGGCGTTCTCGCCTGTGGCATCGGTCGGCACAAAGAGTTAATTGCGTCTCATTATAGAACCGGTTGCTCTAAATGGAAACCGCCGGTTGTTAACAAAGCTATAATTGCACAATTGCATGTTATACATGCAACGTCTTGATGAATGGGATAAACCGAAAACTCAGTCTACCTTGACGGTGTGGGAAGTTACAAATCTGTAGCTTCTATTGCAGTAATCAGTACTGCCAATGATGGCCCTGCCGGCACACTATGCACTTTGCAGGGCTTTTGTTCAACCTTTGGCGTTACCCGACGATTTCGGCCAGGCTCAGCTCTTCGACGATTTGTTTTACCCAGCCTTCGACACGTTCGTTGGTCAGCTCAGGTTGGCGATCTTCGTCAATGGCCAGGCCGATGAAATGACTGTCGTTGGCCAAGCCTTTGGAGGCTTCAAAGTGGTAACCTTTGGTCGGCCAGTGGCCTACGATAGCGGCGCCACGTGGTTCGATGATGTCGCGAATGGTACCCATCGCATCACAGAAATACTCTGCGTAGTCTTCCTGATCGCCACAGCCGAACAGCGCAACCAGCTTGCCGTTGAAGTCAATTTCTTCCAGCGTTGGGAAGAAGTCATCCCAATCGCACTGGGCTTCACCGTAGTACCAGGTCGGGATACCGAGCAGCAGGATATCGAAAGCTTCCAGATCTTCTTTGCTGCTTTTGGCGATGTCATGAATTTCAGACACCTCTTTGCCAAACTGCTGCTGAAGAATTTTCTGGATCATCTTGGCAATGTTTTCGGTATTGCCAGTGTCGCTGCCAAAGAAAATGCCTACATTAGCCATATCGCGTATAACCTTTAAATTCAATAAATTGCATTCACGATGTTAGCGTTGACTACGATAACACCGATTAAAATGATGCCATGGCAAGAGGTTATCTCTTACCGGTAAGTGCGTATCATGCCAGAAATTTACCCCGGGTATTTATCACTTTAATGCGATGCCGGGTGGAATAAAGCGGTGTTGATCGGGCGTCATCCTTAACGCCGCGCCGCATGTGCGGCTGCAATGATCAATGTTCTGGCTGCTCGTCCGCCAGTTGTGCCAGCAGCATTTGCTCAATAAGCTCGCTGCGGCTGATATTACGCTGTTCCGCCAGTTTGTTCAGGGCGTCCACCGCATCCGCGTTGATCTTCAGTTCCACACGCCGTAAGCCACGGACTTTATCGCGTCGAAGCTGATTACGCTTATTGATTCTAAGCTGTTCATCTCGGGAGAGCGGGTTGGTTTTCGGGCGCCCCGGACGGCGTTCATCTGCGAACAGATCCAGCGTCGTGCGATCCGTTTGTTCTTTTGCCATAGGTAGCGGTACTGCAAGGGAGTTTGCATCAAAAAGCGCTTACACGCTTCCGGACGGTTCGGTTAACACACTTCGGGCCAATAAACCCTAACCCAAATTCACCCCCAGCCTGACGTTAGCGAACACGCTTGGCACGGCGGCAAAATTATAGCGCGCCATATTACCCCAGCAGATAGAGCGACGACAATGCTTAACTGAGCTGAAAACGCGCTAAGCCGTTATCTTTAGCGCGTTTTTTCATCAGACGGTGACTTTGGCAGAGAAACGGCCCATTTGTTGGGCCTGGCGCGACTCAGGCTTCGCCGAGAAAACGGTGAATGGCGCGCAACACCGCCTCCGGTTTTTCCGCATGAACCCAGTGTCCGGTACCGGCAACGACGTGAGCGCGAGCCTGCGGGAATTGACGGGCAATATCTTCGCGATAGCTGTCCTGCACGTAAGGCGACAGGCCGCCGCGGATAAACAGCGTCGGGTGAGGCCAGGCCGGTACTTCCTGCCAGCCGGTGATGTTCTCGTACTCTTCGATCAGCACTGGCAGATTGAAACGCCATTCGCCCTGGTGGAAGGATTTCAGCAGGAACTGGATCACGCCTTCCTCTTTCAGGTAGCCGCGCATCAATTCCGCCGCCTGCTGGCGTTGGGTAATGCCGGCGGCGCTCACCGCCTGCAACGCGACAAAAATTTCGTCGTGGCGGCGCGTTTGATAGTCCACCGGCGCAACGTCAATGATGATCAGCTTCTCCACGCGCTCCGGGGCGATTGCCGTCAGCGCCATGGCCGCTTTGCCGCCCATCGAGTGGCCAATGACAATGACTTTCTCCAACTGCAAATCATCCAGCAACGTCAGCAGATCCTGTGCCATTTCCGGGTAGGTCATTACCTCCGAACGCGGTGACAGGCCGTGGTTGCGCAGATCGACTTTAATTACGCTGTGGCGCTGATTCAGATCGCGCGCCAGCACGCCCAGATTATCCAAATTGCCAAACAGTCCGTGGATCAGGATCACCGGCAATGCATCCGACTCGGTGGCCAGCAGTTGATAATGTAATTTCATGGCGAAGTTCATACTGAGAGAGATTCAGATTAGGTTATCATGATTAAAACACTCGATGAATAAACCCGTCGCTTTTCAAGCGGCAGCGTTGTTCGCTGTACTTGCTGCAACTTAAAATCCATAGGATAAAACGCGGATTTTTCATGGTAAGGTGCAGGTTTGGCAGCGTCGGTGTCCGGCGGGCTATAGGTATTAGTCTGCTTTTGCCGTATTGGGGCACATTGTTATGTTCGCTCCTGCGCTTTTAACCTTATAATCCCATGGCTTGAATGCCGGATCTGGCTTCAGGTTCTAAGTAGAAAAAAACAGTACTGGATAAAGATGAAAACTATTGAAGTCGACGAAGAGCTCTACCGTTATATTGCCAGCCACACGCAACATATTGGTGAGAGCGCGTCCGATATTTTGCGCCGTATGTTGAAATTTACCGCCGGCCAGCCGCTACGTGCAGCGCCGGCCGCCAGCGCACAGACCGCCGAACAGGAAAAAATCGTTGCTGTATCGCGCCCTCGCGATCGCGTGCGTGCCGTGCGTGAGCTGTTGCTGTCGGATGAGTACGCCGAGCAGAACAAAGCGGTAAACCGTTTTATGCTGGTGCTTTCCACCCTGTATACCCTCGATGCGGCCGGCTTTGCCAGCGCCACCGATGCGTTGCATGGCCGTACCCGTACCTATTTCGCCGGCGATCAGCAAACCCTGTTGGCGAATGGAACGCACACCAAGCCAAAGCACGTTCCGGGCACGCCTTACTGGGTGATCACCAATACCAATACCGGTCGCAAACGCAGCATGGTTGAACACATCATGCAGGCTATGCAGTTCCCGACGGAACTGACTGAAAAAGTTTGCGGCACTATCTAATTTAGCGAACAGCCCGTCATGGTGGCCGTGAGCGACATATTGCCAGGCCGCAGGACAGGGATTAGGGAGATATGTCGATGGCGAATAACCCACGTGCCGGGCAGCCGGCTCAGCAAAGCGATTTGATCAACGTAGCCCAGCTGACGTCGCAGTACTACGTACTGCAACCGGAAGCGGGCAACGCCGCACACGCGGTCAAGTTCGGAACCTCAGGCCATCGCGGCAGCGCGTTGCGCCACAGCTTTAATGAAGCCCACATTCTCGCTATCGCCCAGGCAATTGCCGAAGTGCGTCACCAGCAAGGGGTGACCGGCCCATGCTACGTGGGGAAAGATACCCACGCGCTGTCGGAACCGGCTTTCATTTCGGTGCTGGAAGTATTGAGCGCCAACGGCGTTGATGTGATCGTGCAGGAAAATAACGGCTTCACGCCAACGCCTGCGGTCTCCCATGCCATCCTGTGCCATAACCGTAACGGTGGGGCATTGGCCGACGGCATCGTGATCACCCCGTCCCACAATCCCCCTGAAGATGGCGGCATCAAATATAACCCGACCAACGGCGGCCCGGCAGACACTAACCTGACCTCGGTGATTGAAAAGCGCGCCAATGAACTGCTGTCTCTGCAGTTGAAAGGCGTTCAGCGTCAATCGCTGGATAAGGCCTGGGCCAGCGGCCGTGTGCATGCACAAGACCTGGTGCAACCGTATGTTGAAGGGCTGGTGGACGTGGTTGATATGCCTGCGATCCAGCGTGCCGGCCTGAAGCTGGGCGTTGATCCGCTCGGCGGCTCCGGCATTGCTTACTGGCAGCGTATTGCCGAGCATTACAAGCTGGATCTGACGCTGGTGAACGATGCTATCGATCAGACCTTCCGCTTTATGCACCTCGATCACGACGGCGTGATCCGCATGGACTGCTCCTCAGTCCCGGCGATGGGCGGCCTGCTGGCGCTGCGCGACAAGTTCGACCTGGCCTTTGCCAACGATCCGGACTACGACCGCCACGGCATTGTGACGCCGGCGGGGCTGATGAACCCAAACCATTATCTGGCCGTGGCCATCAACTACCTGTTCCAGCATCGTCCACAGTGGAGTGCTGACGTGGCGGTGGGGAAAACGCTGGTTTCCAGCGCGATGATTGACCGCGTGGTGGCTGATTTGGGCCGCAAGCTGGTGGAAGTGCCGGTGGGCTTCAAATGGTTCGTTGATGGTTTGTATGACGGTAGCCTGGGTTTTGGTGGCGAAGAGAGCGCAGGGGCCTCGTTCCTGCGTTTCAACGCCACTCCGTGGTCTACTGATAAAGACGGTATCATCATGTGCCTGTTGGCAGCGGAAATCACCGCAGTGACCGGCGAAAATCCGCAGCACCACTACGACGATCTGGCTAAACGCTTTGGCGCACCAAGCTACAACCGTATTCAGGCACCGGCCACTTCCGCCCAAAAAGCGGCGTTGTCCAAGCTGTCACCGGAAATGGTCAAGGCCGATACCCTGGCGGGTGATCCTATTACCGCACGTTTGACGGCGGCACCGGGTAACGGCGCATCGATTGGCGGCCTGAAAGTGATGACCGACAACGGCTGGTTCGCGGCACGTCCTTCTGGTACCGAAGAAGCCTACAAGATTTATTGTGAGAGCTTCCTCGGCGCTGAGCACCGTGAAAAGATCGAGCATGAAGCGGTAGAAATCGTCAGCGAAGTGCTGGCTTCTGCCAAGTAACGCTGCTTCCCCGTGATAAAAAAGCGCTGTTTTTACAGCGCTTTTTTTATGCCTGCGATTTAGATATATCTTTTTCACTTTTCCCCTCTTGCGCATTTAGATATATCGATCTAGATTAGATATATCGAAGTGAATTAGATATATCTAAGTCACTTCGACAACTGATTATCCATTGAGAGGGCTACCCTATGTTTCACCGTTTAGATTTACACCGTCGTCACGGTTGCCGCCATGACAGCGAAGAAGGGCATGAACATCACCATCGCCGTCGTGGCGGTCGCCATCATTTTGGCGGCGATCATGGTGAAGAGCATGGTCGGGGAGGGCGCGGCGGTCGCGGCGGCCGTCACCGCATGTTTGAACACGGCGATCTGCGGCTGGTGCTGCTGGCTCTGGTGGCGCGCAAACCGAGCCACGGTTACGAACTGATCAAGGCGATCGACGAGGCGTCTTCAGGTCTCTATGTGCCAAGCCCAGGGGTGATTTATCCGACCCTGACGTTGCTGGAGGAGCAGGATTTCCTCGAGCCGATCACCAGCGGCAACGGCCGTAAAAGCTATCAGATCACCGAGCTGGGCCAGGAAGAATTGCAAAAACATCAGGCCGTCGTCGATGTGATCCTGGCGCGTTTGGCGGGTGCCGGTCGCGGCCACCATCATCATGGCAATCTGGCGGAAGGCATCTCCGACGCCATGAATCGCCTGCGCAGTTTGTTACGCGGCAATGTGATGCGCGCCGATCTTTCGCCACAGCAGGTAGAACGCATCAATGCAGCGCTGCTCACCGCGGTGGCGGCAATCGAAAGTGAAATGAACATTGCCCCGACAGAGACAGATAAGGAGAACGACTGATGCCCGGCCACCGTTTTCGCATTACCGTCGAAGCCCTGAGCGATCGTCAAGGCGAGCCCGTCGATAAAACGCCGTTGAGTTTTGAGGTGGAAAACCACGACGATATTCTTGGCATCGTTGAGCGTATCAAAGCGCGTGAAGATCTGAATTTTGGCGAGAATAACAGCGCGGCCTTCGCCGTCGGCTTGAAGCTGTTCTCTGAAGTGATGATCGAAAACCGCAAGCACCCGGTGTTTGCCCCGCTGCGCGAGGCGTTCAAGGAATTTATGGTGGGGCTGAAGAAAGGCCAAAACGTGTAGGGGTGCCGCATGCTGCACCCGTTTAATCGAATATTGCATCAGCTTAACCGCATGCTGCGCCCGTTAACCTCAAGGCATAAAGCGGTAACCGACGCCGGTTTCGGTCAGCAAGTGTTTTGGCCGGGCCGGATCGGCCTCCAGCTTTTGTCGCAGATGTCCCATATAAATACGCAGATAGTGGCTGTGTTCTACGTAATTCGGCCCCCAGACATGGCTCAATAGCTGGCGCTGGGTGATCACCTTACCGGAATTGGCCAGCAGTTCGGCCAGCAGGCGAAACTCTATCGGTGTCAGATGCAAGTCTTCACCCTGGCGCAATACCCGGCGGTTGATCAGATCGACGGTGATTTCAGAAAAGCTGACCAGCGGACTTTCCTGCCGGCTGCCTGAATGGCGGCGCAAGGCGACCCGCACGCGGGCCAGCAGTTCGCCGATGCCAAACGGCTTGCTGAGATAGTCGTCGGCCCCGGCGTCCAGCGCGGCAATCTTGTCTTCTTCGGCATTGCGCGCCGACAGCACAATCACCGGAATGGCGCTCCATTGGCGCAAATCGCGGATATAGTTTAGCCCGTCACCGTCCGGCAACCCTAAATCGAGAATAATCAGATCCGGTTTGCGCGTGCCGGCTTCAATCAGCCCGCGTTGCAGCGTTTCACTTTCAAACACCCGCAGGCCCTCGCTCTCAAGGGCGGTGCGGACGAAGCGCCGGATCTCTTTTTCATCTTCGACAATCAGAATATTGGTTGGCGTGCTGCTCACAAGGCTCCCAGAGTTTGGTTAGAGATCAAAGGCTTCACTGTCTATTTCCGGCGGTTTTTCCAGCGGCAGCACAAAGCGGAAGCTGGCACCGCCGTTAGCGCCGTTTTCCGCCCAAATGCGGCCACCGTGCACTTCAATAATGGCACGGCAAATCGCTAACCCCAAACCTACGCCGGGAATGGCCGATTCTTTATTGCCGCGGGAAAACTTATCGAAAATAAGCTGCTTCTTCCCTTCAGGAATGCCCGGACCATCGTCCCAGACTTCGACTTCCAGCCAGTCGGGCAACGTATGGGCGCGAATGCCGATAGTAGCATCGATACCGGCGTATTTATTGGCATTTTCCAACAGGTTAGTGAAAACCCGCTCCAGCAGGCTGCCGTCGCAGTTGACCAATATCAGCTCCGGCGGCAGCTCAACCTTGATCTGGTGTTGGGTCATCAGCGGTTCCAGCATGTGCAGCGAAGCGCCGACGATCTCCTCCAGCGACTGCCACTCTTTACGCAGGTTAAAGCCGCCGGATTGAATGCGTGCCATATCCAGCAGGTTGTTCACCAGACGGGTGGTGCTCAGCACCTGCTGGCGGATCTGACTGGCCTGCGGGGCATGGTTGGAGCCTTCCGCTGCCAGATCGAGCGTCAGAATTTCCGCCTGGCCGAACAGCACCGTCAGCGGCGTGCGTAAATCGTGGGACAGCGCCGCCAGCAGCGAGTTGCGCAGTTGTTCCCGCTCGGCGTCCAGTTTGGCTTCCTCGGCGCTGCGTGCCAGATGCAATCGCTCCAGCGCGCTGGCAATCAGTACCGCAAAGGTCTGCAACAGCCGTTGTTGTTCCGGCACCATCAGTTGGCGCAGGTTGCTGGGTTCGATGGCCAACAGGCCGAAGGTTTGCTTCGACGTGGTGAGCGGCAGCAGTTGGTAAGGTACGCCCGGCAAGGTGTCGGTACCGGCGCCGGCCGGCATGCCCTTGTCGAAACTCCAACGGGCGATGGCTTCATCCACCGACAGCAATCCACCCGTTTCCCCGACCATTTGCTGCAGCTTGCCGTCTTCCTGCGGCAACAACAGCACGGTTTTGGCCTGAAAGCTGCTGGTGAGGAAGTGGCGGCTGGTTTTGGCGATGTCTTCGGTGGTCAGTGCCTGGCTCAGTCCGCGGGAGATTTCATACAGATGGCGAGCCCTCTGCTCGCGATAACGGGCGACTCGGGCCTGGTAACGTACCCCGGCGGTCAGGTTGCCGATGGTGATACCGACGATCAGCATGACGCCGAAGGTCAGCAGATACTGCATATCGCTGACGGCAAACGACCATTCAGGTTGGACGAAAAACAGATCAAAGCTGGCGACGTTAATCACCGCGGCCAGTACCGAAGGCCAACGGCCGAAGAACAGCGCCACGATCGCCACGCCGAGCAGATACACCATCACCAGGTTGGCCTGGTCAAAGCCCGGCAACAGCCACTGGGAGAGCAGGGTGATCAGGGCGCAGAGTGCGACGGCCACGGCGCAGCCGCGTAATTGCATGCGCCACTTTTCGGTGAAATTGCGCCCGTCATGCTCTTTCCCCTGCGGCGCAGGGGTGTCGTTTTCCAGCGCGACGATCACCAGATCGAGATCGGGCCCCAGGCGGCCGAGGCGATCGGCAAAGCTGCCGCGCAGTTTCCAGCGTTGCTCGCTGCGACGACCGATAATGATTTTGCCCAGATTATGTTCGCGGGCGTAGCGTAATACCGCGCGTTCTTCATAAGGTTCAGACAGGGTAGCGGTCTCGGCGCCCAGTTCCTGCGCCAGCCGCAGCGCCCGCAGGATCGCCCGGCGTTGATTCTCCGGCAAGCGGTGCAGCTTCGGTGTTTCTACATACACCGCGTGCCAGTGGCAACCCAACCGGGCCGCCAGCCGTGCCGCGATACGCACCAGTTTCTCATTGCCGCTGTTATGACCGACGCACAGCAGAATGCTGTCGCGGGTATGCCATACGCGTTCACGGCCCTGAGTATCGCGGAAGGCACGCATCTGGTCATCGACCCGGTCGGCGGTGCGACGCAGCGCCAGTTCGCGCAGCGCGATCAGATTGCCCTTGCGGAAAAAGTGCTCGATGGCGCGCTCGGCCTGGCCGGGAATGTACACCTTGCCTTCATTTAATCGCTGACGCAGATCGTCTGGCGGCAGGTCGACCAGCACCACCTCGGTGGCTTCGTCGAACACGTGATCGGGCACCGTTTCGCGCACACGCACACCGGTCACGCCGCCAACCACGTCGTTCAGGCTTTCCAGATGTTGAACATTGACGGTGGTCAGCACGTCAATGCCGGCGTCCAACAGCTCTTCCACATCCTGCCAGCGTTTGGGGTGGCGCGAACCGTAGGCGTTACTGTGCGCCAGCTCATCCATCAGGATCAGTGCAGGATGGCGTGCCAGCGCGGCATCGAGGTCAAACTCTTGTACTAAGCGTCCGCGATGCTGGATGCGTTTTTGCGCCAGCAGATCCAACCCGTTCAGCAGGGCTGCGGTTTCGCTGCGGCCGTGGGTTTCCACCACGCCGACCAGCACGTCCAGCCCCTGGCTGCGCAACCGCTGGGCTTCCTGCAGCATGGCGTAGGTTTTGCCCACCCCGGCGCAGGCGCCGAAGAAAACTTTCAACCGGCCGCGGGGCTTTTCGTTGGCCAGCGCCAGCAGGCTGTCAGGGTCAGGGCGCTGTTGTTCCTCATCCACCATCGGAGTTCCTTTTGCAGCAACGTAAAGCGGGTTCGGCACGCCGAACCCGATACTTATCCTTT
This sequence comes from Serratia sp. OS31, assembly GCF_014164835.1. Taxonomy (NCBI): domain Bacteria; kingdom Pseudomonadati; phylum Pseudomonadota; class Gammaproteobacteria; order Enterobacterales; family Yersiniaceae; genus Serratia; species Serratia sp. OS31. The sequence continues at coordinate 85,863 of NZ_JACJFQ010000014.1, forward strand.
AACTCGCGGGGCATTATTTCAATGCGTCTAGCGCCAGGTTCAATTTCAGCACGTTTACCACCGACTCGCCCATAAAGTTGGGGGTGGCCTGATCGGTGCTTTGATCAATCAGCTTGGCGATTTGCTCCGGCGACAGCTGACGAGCGGCGGCAACCCGTGCCAGTTGATATTGCGCTGCCGCGAGGGAAATCTGCGGATCCAGTCCGCTCCCCGAGGCGGTCAGCAGATCGACCGGGATCGGGCCTTTCATTGCCGGGTTGGCCAGACGCAACTGCGCGGCACGCTCGGCGATGGCTTTATCCAGCGCCGGGTTGGTGGCGGCCAGGTTGCTGCCGGCAGACGCCATCGCATTATAGGCCGAATCACCGGTGGCAGAAGGGCGGCCCCAGAAATACTCGGGTTTGGTAAAGTTTTGGCCGATTAACGCGGAGCCGACCACCTTATCGCCCTGATACAGCAGCGAGCCGTTGGCCGCGCCGGAAAACAGCAGTTGCGAAAGTCCGGTCGTCAGTAACGGATAAGCGATACCGGTAATTAACGTCAGCAGGATCAACATCACCAACGAAGGGCGTAAATAAGACATTTTCATTTCCTCTCAATGATTAACCGGCGATGTGCAAGGCGACCAGGATCAGGTCGATCAGCTTGATGCCGACAAAAGGCACCAACAGACCGCCCACACCATAGAGCCACAGGTTGCGTCGCAACAGCGCAGCGGCGCTCATCGGTTTATAGCTCACCCCTTTCAGCGCCAGCGGGATCAGGAATACGATCACCAGGGCGTTGAAGATAACCGCCGACATAATGGCGGAGGCTGGGGAGTGCAAATGCATCACGTTCAGGGCGTTAAGCTGCGGATAGGTTGCCGCAAACGCCGCCGGGATAATGGCGAAATACTTGGCCACGTCGTTGGCGATACTGAAGGTGGTCAGTGAACCGCGCGTCATCAGCATTTGTTTGCCGATGTGCACAACTTCAATCAACTTGGTCGGGTTAGAGTCCAGATCGACCATATTGCCCGCCTCTTTGGCGGCCTGAGTGCCCGAGTTCATCGCCACCGCCACGTCAGCCTGAGCCAGCGCTGGGGCGTCGTTGGTGCCGTCACCGGTCATCGCTACCAAACGGCCTTCTGCCTGATATTGGCGAATCAACGCCAGCTTGGCTTCCGGCGTCGCTTCCGACAGGAAGTCGTCTACCCCGGCTTCGGCGGCGATCGCCGCGGCGGTCAGTGGGTTATCACCGGTGATCATCACCGTTTTGATGCCCATTTTACGCAGCTCGGCGAAACGCTCTTTAATACCGCCCTTGACGATATCCTTCAGCGCTACCACGCCCAATACGCGCGGCCCTTCTGCTACCACCAGCGGCGTACCGCCGGTGCGTGCCACGCTGGCGACCAAATCGTCCACTGCCTGCGGGAAGTGGCCCTGATTGGACTCCACGTGGCGACGGATGGCGTCCACAGCCCCTTTGCGGATCATGCGGTCCTGCACATTGACGCCGCTCATTCGCGTTTGGGCGGAGAAAGGCACGAAGGTGGCGTTCAGCGCCTGCAGGTCACGTTCGCGCAGGTTGAAGCGTTGCTTCGCCAGCACCACGATGCTGCGGCCTTCCGGCGTTTCGTCCGCCAGGGATGACAGCTGGGCCGCGTCGGCCAGATCTTGTTCCTTCACGCCCGGCGCAGGCAAGAACTCGGAGGCCTGACGGTTACCCAGCGTAATGGTGCCAGTTTTATCCAGCAGCAGTACATCAACGTCACCGGCGGCTTCCACCGCGCGCCCGCTGGTGGCGATCACGTTGGCCCCCAGCATTCGGCTCATCCCGGCCACGCCAATGGCGGACAGCAACCCACCGATGGTGGTAGGGATCAGGCAGACCAGCAGCGCCACCAGCACGGTGATGGTGACTACCGAACCGCCGTTGGCGGCGTCCACGCTGTACTGCGAGAACGGAAACAGTGTCGCGGTCGCCAGCACGAACACGATAGTCAGTGCAACCAGCAGAATGGTCAACGCCACTTCGTTCGGGGTTTTACGCCGCTTGGCGCCTTCCACCATGGCGATCATCCTGTCGAGGAAGGTTTCGCCCGGGTTAACGCTGCACTGTACCACCAGCCAGTCGGACAGCACGCGGGTACCGCCGGTTACCGACGAGAAGTCACCGCCGGATTCGCGGATCACCGGTGCGGATTCGCCGGTAATGGCGCTTTCGTCCACGGAGGCTCCACCTTCCAGCACTTCGCCGTCGCAGGGGATGGTATCGCCGGTTTCCACCAGTACGATGTCACCCTTGCGCAGGCTTTCGGCGGACACTTTTTCGGTGGCGCCATCACGGCGCGGCCCGGCCAATTTTTTCGCCCAACTGGTTTTCTTGGTGCCCCTGAGGCTTTCCGCCTGGGCTTTGCTGCGCCCTTCGGCCAGCGCTTCGGCAAAGTTGGCGAACAGCACGGTGAACCACAGCCACAGCGCGATACTGCCGGTGAAAGCCGCGCTGCCGTCGGTCTGCCGGGTGAGGATCGCCAGCCAGATGGCCGTGGTCAGGATGCTGCCGATATACACCACGAACATTACCGGGTTACGCCATTGGGTTCGCGGATCGAGTTTTTTCAGCGCATCGATCAGCGCGGTACGGACCAGTGCCGGTTCAAACAGCGCACGTTGTTTGCGAGTCATCTCTTAATCTCTCTCTATGAGCTCTGTTATTTGGCCAGCCAAAGTTGCAAATGTTCGGCCACCGGTCCCAGCGCCAGCGCCGGTACGAAGGTCAATGCGCCCACCAGCAGCACGGTGCCGATCAGCAGACCGATAAACAGCGGTCCGTAGGTTGGCAGAGTCCCGTTGCCCGCCGGCTGACGTTTCTTTGCGCACAGCGAACCGGCAATGGCCAGCACCGGCAGGATCACGCCAAAGCGGCCGACGAACATGGCGAAGGCCAGCAGCAGGTTGTAGAACGGCGTATTGACGCTCAGGCCGGCAAAGGCGCTGCCGTTGTTGTTGGCGGCGGAAGACAGCGCATACAGCACTTCGCTAAAGCCGTGCGCGCCAGGGTTAAGGATGCCTGCGCGACCGGCGTCGGTGGCGATGGCCAGCGCCGTGCCCAACAGCACCAGCGTTGGCGTGACCAGGATCGCCAGAGCGGTCATTTTCATGTCGTAGACGTCGATCTTTTTGCCCAGGTATTCCGGCGTACGCCCGATCATCAGCCCGGCAATGAACACCGTCAGCAGGACGAACAACAGCATGCCGTACAGGCCCGAGCCCACACCGCCAAACACCACTTCACCAATCTGCATCAGCCACATTGGCACCATGCCGCCCAGCGCGGTGAAGGAGTCATGCATCGCATTGACTGCGCCGCAGGAGGCCGCGGTGGTCACCACCGAGAACAGGCTGGTGGCGAGAATGCCAAAGCGCGACTCCTTGCCTTCCATATTGATGTTGCTGGCACTGCCAAGTTCGCCCAGATGAGGGTTGCCCGCCAGTTCGGCGAACATCACCACCACCACGGCAACCACGAAGATCAACGCCATCGCCCAGATCAGCGCGTGGCCCTGGCGGTTTTCACCGGCGGTCTGACCGAAGGCAAAGCACAATGCGCAGGGGATCAGGAAGATCGCCAGCATTTGCACAAAGTTAGTCAGCACGGTCGGGTTTTCGAACGGGTGAGCCGAGTTTGCGCCGAAGAAACCGCCGCCGTTGGTGCCGAGCATCTTGATTGCTTCCTGAGAGGCCACGGGCCCCATCGGTAGCGTCTGCTGCGCGCCTTCCAGCGTGTTGATGTGCAGGTAAGGCAGGAAGTTTTGCAACGTACCCTGGCTGACGAAGAATAAAGCGATCAATAGCGAAATCGGCAGCAGCACATACAGCGTCACGCGGAACATGTCGATCCAGGCGTTGCCGATAGTGGCGCTGGAACGGCGGGTGAAGGCGCGGATCAATGCAAAGGCCACGGCGATGCCGGTCGCGGCGGACAAGAAGTTCTGCACCGCCAGCCCGGCCATTTGGCTGAGATAGCTGAGGGTGCTTTCACCGCTGTAGGCTTGCCAGTTGGTGTTGGTGACAAAGCTGACCGCGGTATTGAATGCCAGATCCCAGGACAGGCCGGGGAAGCCCTGCGGGTTAAGCGGCAGTGAGCCTTGCGCCATCAGCAATGCGAACAGCAGCACCAGACCAAGCAGGTTAAACCAAAGGATCGCCAGTGCGTATTGCCACCAGTTCATTTCGGTAGGGGTTGTGCCACAGCAGCGCCAAATGCCGGCTTCCAACCTACGTAGCGCGGGCAGCGGCTCCCCTTCAATCAGGCGTGCCAGGAAACCGCCCAGCGGTCGCGCCAGCAGCAGAAGCACCAGCAGGAAGCTGGCAATCAATAAAAAGGCTGAAGCTGCCATCAGAAATCCTCCGCGTTGAACAGGGCATAAACCAGATAGCCCAACAGCAGCAGAACCAACAGCGCACCACCAATAACGCTGATACTCACAGGACACCTCCAGAGGTGTAGTTTTTGATTGAGCGAGTGTAGGGAGGGCGGTAGAAAGAAGATGAAAAAATAGCGTTGGCCGGTGTAAAAAAAGTATAAAAATGGCTGAAATTACAGCAGAAAATGGCTTTTTAGCCTCGATTTTAGGGGGCGTAGCGCGATTGGGCTCATATTCCTAGGCGTGAAGATGAAGGTTTGCGTAAACAGGCTGCAAATAACCACAATGTAACCAATGGTTAGTTAATTATTAACCTGGGTGTAACAAAATTACGGATTTGGCGAATTATTTGCGATTTTTTTGTGCAATTTAGTGGTCGGATGAGTAGTAAACTTTCATCAATTGCGCTAAAATTTTGTCCAGTTACCAAATGGTCTTGTTTCTATTGTTTACGCCAGCGCTGTTTCGCAGCAAATCAACGGCCAGGCGTTTTTGAGGAGGTTCGCATGTCTACTTATCACGCTTATTCATTGCATCGGATTCTCCTGCGCCGCAGCGCAGTGATCCTGGCAGGTGTGTTGGCTTTACCGGTAATGCTGTTCCGCAGCGACCGCGCCCGTTTTTACAGCTATTTGCACCGCGTCTGGTCAAAAACCAGCGATAAGCCGGTCTGGCTGCAACAGGCGGAACTGGTGTCCTGCGATTTCTACTGATCGCACGCTGCCCAACGAAAACCCTCGCTTTCCAGCGGGGGTTTTTTTATGGCTGCGGTTCGGGCATGGTGTCGATAGCGTTCGTGTCATAGCGCGAAATCTTCTACACTTTTAGTCACATCCAACGCTGCGGGAGCCTATCAATGAGTGACAAAATTCCGGTCGGTATCAGCGCTTGCCTGCTTGGCGAGACGGTACGTTTTGACGGTGGTCATAAACGCCTGGCCTTTGCGGTAGAACAACTGGCGCCCTTTGTGCGTTTTGAGCCGATTTGTCCGGAAATGGCCATCGGCTTGCCGACCCCGCGCCCGGCGCTGCGGTTGATCAAAAAACAACATCACGTGGCGTTGCGCCACAGCAATGACGACAGCATCGACGTAACCGAGCGGATGCAGCAGTTTTCCGAGCAGCGTATTGCTGCTTTGCAGCACCTGTGCGGTTACATTGTTTGCGCCAATTCGCCAAGCTGCGGCATGGAGCGGGTCCGTCTGTATGATGAGAACGGTGGCGGCGCGCGTAAAAGCGGCGTTGGGCTGTTCACCGCCGAGCTGCTGCGGCAAATGCCTTGGCTGCCGGTGGAAGAGGACGGGCGGCTGAACGACGCAACGCTACGGGAAAACTTTGTCGAGCGCGTTTATGCGCTGTATGAGTTAAACATGTTATGGCGTAAAGGCTTGAGCCGTGGCGGGCTGATCGCCTTTCACAGCCGCTATAAACTGTCGCTGTTGGCCCATTCGCAGCAGGAATACCGGGAACTGGGGCGTTTTGTGGCAGGCATCGACAAATGGGATTCGCTGGAAGCCTTCACCCTCGAATACCGCAGCCGCCTGATGAAACTGCTGGCGCACAAGGCCACCCGCCGTAACCACACCAACGTATTGATGCACGTGCAGGGGTATTTCCGCAATCACCTGAGTTCTGCACAGCGTCAGGAACTGGCGCAGTTGATCGATCGTTATCGGCAGGGCATGCAGCCGTTGTTGGCACCGATAACCCTGCTTAAACATTACATGGCCGAATACCCCGATCGTTATCTGGCCGACCAACGCTATTTCGAGCCCTATCCCGAGGCGCTGCGCCTGCGTTATGGCCACTGATTGACAAGGAGTTTTATGACCACGCATCTGGTCTGGTTGCGTAACGATTTGCGTATCACCGACAACAAAGCCCTGCACGCCGCCTGTAGCGATCCCGAAGCTCGGGTTCTGGCGGTATTTATCGCCACGCCGCAACAATGGAGGCAGCACGAAATGGCGCCGCGTCAGGCGGCGTTTATCCATGCGGGTTTGCTACAGGTGCAGCAGGCCCTGGCCGAGCGCGGCATTCCCCTTAGCTATCACCAATGCGACGACTTCTCAGCTTCAGTGGATTGGCTGGTGGCGTACTGCGCACAGGAACGGGTGGATACGCTGTTTTACAATCGCCAGTACGAAATCAACGAACGCCAGCGCGACCAACGGCTGGAACAGCGTTTAGTCGGGCAGGTGGTTTGCCAGAGTTTTGACGACAGCCTGCTGCTGCCGCCGGGAAGTGTGCAAACTGGCGGTGGCGAAATGTATAAAGTCTATACGCCATTCCGTAAAGCCTTTATCCAGCGTCTGACCGAATCCGACATCCGCTCTGTTCCCGCACCCAAACCGCGAGGTGGTGGCGCACTGCCCGCCCCTGCCGCACCCGGGGCATTCGATTATCCACCGGCAGAGCCGGCAGGAGATTTTCCAAGCGGGGAAGAGGCGGCTTTGCAGCGATTACGTACTTTTTGCCGGGAGCAGGTGCAAGATTATCTTAAGCAGCGCGATCTGCCAGCCATTGACGGTACCAGCAGCCTGTCACCCTATCTAGCGATAGGGGCGTTATCACCGCGCCAATGCTTTAACCGCCTGCGCGCTGAATGCCCACAGGTGCTGGAAAATCCCGACGGCGGCGCTTTTGGCTGGCTGAATGAACTGATCTGGCGCGAGTTTTATCGGCATTTGATGGTGGCCTATCCTGCGTTATGCAAGCACCGTCCCTTTATCGATTGGACGGATAAGGTACGCTGGCGGAACGACCGCGAGCTGCTGCTGGCCTGGCAGCAGGGCGCCACAGGCTACCCGATCGTTGATGCCGCTATGCGCCAGTTGAATAAAACCGGCTGGATGCATAACCGGTTACGCATGATCAGCGCCAGTTTTTTGGTGAAAGACTTACTGATCGACTGGCGCGAAGGTGAGCGCTATTTCATGTCGCAACTGCTGGACGGCGATCTAGCGGCCAACAACGGTGGTTGGCAGTGGGCGGCCTCCACCGGTACCGACGCCGCGCCGTATTTCCGCATATTTAACCCGACCACTCAGGGCGAACGTTTTGATCCGCAAGGCACTTTTATCCGTAAATGGTTGCCCGAGCTGGCGGATGTACCGGACAATGCTATCCATCAACCCCATCGCTGGGCAGAACAACAGCAGCGCGTGCTGGATTATCCGCTGCCGATTGTCGACCACAAGCAGGCGCGGCTGGAAACGCTGGCGGCCTTTGAGGCGGCGAAGCGCGGGGAATACTAAGGCAACAGCAAGGAGCGAAATAATGATGAAAAAGGTGCTGGCCCTGTGCCTGAGCGGCTATTCAGCCCTGGCGCTGGCCGGTTTTGACGTGGTGGCGCTGGGCGTGGATGGCGGCGTCAGCGACGGCAATCTGACCTCTTATCTGATCCGCAGCGACAACCAGCCGCAGTATCTGGCGCTGGATGCCGGCTCGTTGTTACCGGGTATCGCCAAAGGGCTGGAAAAAGGCAGTTTCCCGCAGGTGACGCCTGAACTGGCGGCTCCTTATACTCCGCAGGGTTATGTATTCCGCCAACTGATTGGCGCTTACTTTATCAGCCATGGTCATCTGGACCACGTGGCGGGGTTGATTATTGGTTCGCCAGAGGACAGCAAGAAGAATATCTATGCCCAGGCCGATACCATTCTGACCCTGCGCAATCATTACTTTAACTGGAAGGCCTGGCCCAATTTCACCGATTCCGGCAACGGATCGCGGTTGGGAACCTACCGGCTGCAAACGGTGCGACCTCAGCAGCGCGTGACGCTGGGCGTGACGGGGTTGAGCGGCGTAATGTATCCGCTCAGCCACGATCGTTATCCTTCTTCGATGCTACTGATTTCCGATCGCAGCGGCTCTTTCGCCTATTTCGGCGATACCGGCTCGGATGCGCTTGAGCAATCACGTAATCTCGACAGCGCCTGGCGCGCGTTGGGGCCGCTCATCGAGCAGAAAAAGCTCAAGGGGATGATCATCGAAAGCTCCTATCCCAACGAAGTTGAAGATAAAAACCTCTACGGGCACCTGACGCCGGCGTGGCTGTTGAAGGAGTTGAAAAACTTGACCCAGTACAGCGGGGGAGAAGGCTCGCTGAAGGATCTCCCGGTGGTCATCAGCCATATCAAACCCAGTCTGAAGCAGGGGGAAGACGTACGCGCGACCATCAAACAGCAGTTGGATCAGGGCAACGATCTGGGCGTGAAGTTCATCCTGATGGAGCAGGGCGACCGGCAGACATTTTGAATTGAAGAGAGAATTTTTATGCGTAACCTCGATCTTGAAAAGTTGATCAACACCGAACTGAATACCGTCGCGTTTCAGGATTACGGTCCCAATGGTTTGCAGGTGGAAGGGCGGCCCCATGTGCAGCGCATCGTTACCGGCGTTACCGCCTGCCAGGCGCTGCTGGATGCGGCAGTGGAACATCAGGCCGACGCCGTGGTGGTGCATCACGGCTATTTCTGGAAAAACGAGGCGCCGTCGGTACGTGGCATGAAGCGCAATCGCCTGAAAACGCTGTTGAGCAATGATATCAACCTGTTCGCTTATCACCTGCCGCTGGACGCGCATCCGGTGTTGGGCAACAACGCTCAGTTGGCGCATCAACTGGGCATCCGGGTGATTGGCGAAGTGGAACCGCTGGTGCCGCACGGCGAATTCGAGCAGCCGCTGACCGGCGAACAATTGCAGCAGCGTATCGAGAGCCGCCTCGGTCGGGCCGTACTGCACTGTGGTGATAACGCTCCGGCGCATATCCGCCGTGTGGCCTGGTGCACCGGTGGCGGTCAGGGCTTTATCGACAGCGCGGCGCGATTTGGCGTCGATGCCTTCATTACCGGAGAGGTTTCCGAGCAAACCATTCACAGCGCGCGCGAAATGGGCATTCACTTTTTTGCCGCCGGCCATCACGCCACTGAGCGCGGCGGCGTCAAGGCGCTGGGGGAATGGCTGGCCGAGCAGCATGGTTTTGATGTGACCTTTATCGATATCCCGAATCCCGCCTGATTTCCCTGCCAGGATCCAGCCCGGTTTATACCGAGGCTGAATCCTTTTAATAGCCTAATCCCTTATTTTCTCGAAGGTTGTTCTATTGACAGCCGGAGCGCTGTCGCGCATAACTGATGTGTTTTCATCGCGATAATAATAAGGAGAAAAGGGTGCAACGAGCACGATGTTACCTGTTAGGTGAACGCGCGGTAGTGCTTGAACTGTCGCCGCCGGTGACGCTGCCAAGCCAGCAGCGGATTTGGGCGCTGGCCGAAAAGCTGAATCATCATCCCGACGTGCGCGAAGTGGTGCCCGGCATGAACAACCTTACGCTGCTGCTGAAGACGCCGCAGGCCGACGCCGAAATGATGTTAGCGCTGTTGCAACAAGGTTGGGACAGCGAGCAGATCCTGGTGCCGGAATCGCGTCAGGTGGATATTCCGGTGATCTATGGCGGCCAGGACGGGCCCGATCTGGATGAGGTAGCGCGCCACACCGGCATGACTCCGCAGCAGGTAGTGGAATGCCACTCCTCTGCGGATTACGTGGTCTATTTCCTCGGTTTTCAACCTGGTTTCTCCTACATGGGCGGCATGCCGGACAAGTTGGCAACGCCGCGCCGTGCCGAACCGCGCCTGTCGGTGGCCGCCGGCTCCGTGGGTATCGGTGGCAGTCAGACCGGTATTTATCCGCTGGTGACGCCCGGCGGCTGGCAGTTGATCGGCCGTACACCTCTGGCGCTGTTTAATCCCTATGAAATGCCGCCCACCCTGCTGCGCCCCGGCGACAGCGTGCGGTTTGTGCCACAGAAGGAGGGCGTATGCTGAAGATCCTGCGTGCGGGCATTTACACCACGGTGCAGGATTTGGGCCGTAACGGTTTCCGTCGTCTGGGCGTCAGCCAGGGCGGCGCGCTCGACGAACCAGCGTTGAAGATCGCCAACCTGCTGGTGGGTAACGATGCCAATGCCGCCGGGCTGGAAATCACACTCGGGCAATTTAGCGCCGAATTTACCCGGCCAGGCTGGATCGCGCTGACCGGCGCCGGTTGTGATGCGCAACTGGACGGCAAGCCGCTGTGGACCGGCTGGCGTTATCAGGTCAGTGCGGGCCAGCAGCTGATGCTGAAAATGCCAAAACGCGGCATGCGCAGTTATCTGGCGATAGACGGTGGTATCACCGTGCCGGAAATACTCGGTTCGCGCAGCACCGACAACAAAGCCGCTTTTGGCGGGCTGGATGGACGTAACCTGCGAGATGGTGACTGCCTGCCGTTGGGAGCGGGGCGCGACTTGCGAAAGCAAAGCACCGGCGTGAAACAACTGTTGTTCAATAACCGTATCCGGGCCTTGCCGGGGCCGGAATATGACGAATTCAGCGAAGAGGCGAAAGAGTCTTTCTGGCGTACTGCCTGGCAGCTGAGCCCGCAGAGCAACCGCATGGGCTACCGCTTGCACGGCAGCAGCGCGCTGAACCGCACCACCGAACGCGAGATGTTGTCGCATGGCCTGCTGCCGGGCGTGGTTCAGGTGCCGCATAACGGTCAGCCGATCGTGCTGATGGCCGATGCTCAAACTACCGGTGGTTACCCGCGCATTGCCTGCGTGATCGAAGCCGATCTCTATCATTTGGCGCAGATCCGCCTGGGAGAGGCTATCCACTTTGTTCCCTGTACCCTGGCCCAGGCGCAGCGCGCCAAGGCCGAACAGGAGCACTTTATCCAACAGATTGCCTGGGGGTTAGATGAACGTTGATTTGAATGCCGATCTTGGCGAGGGCTGCGCTAACGATCGGGCGCTGCTGCAATTGGTCAGCTCGGCCAATATCGCCTGCGGTTTTCACGCCGGGGATGCGCAAACCATGCGCCAGTCGGTGCGTTGGGCGCTGCAGTACGGCGTGGCGATTGGCGCGCATCCGAGTTTTCCCGATCGCGAGAACTTTGGTCGTACCCGCATGCAGTTGCCGCCGGAAACGGTGTATGCGCAGGTGGTGTATCAACTCGGTGCGCTGGCGGCGATCGCCCGTGCAGAAGGCGGGGTAATGGTGCACGTGAAGCCGCACGGCATGTTGTACAACCAGGCTGCCGTGGAGCCGGCGCTGGCGGAAGCCATTGCCCGCGCGGTTAAAGCAGTCGATCCGGCTTTGCGCCTAGTGGGGCTGGCGGGCAGCGAACTGATCCGCGCCGGTGAAAAGCAAGGTTTGGCGACGCGACAAGAGGTCTTTGCCGATCGCGGTTATCAGGCCGATGGCACGCTGGTACCACGGGGTCAGCCAGGGGCTTTGATTACCAGCGACGAACAGGCGCTGGCGCAAACGCTGGAAATGGTACGCCACCATCGGGTTCGCACTCTGGACGGCACCTGGGCCGCCGTTCGGGCCGAAACCGTCTGCCTGCATGGCGACGGTGAACATGCGCTGGAATATGCGCGCACGCTGCGCCAACGTTTTGCCGTCGAGGGAATTAACGTCAGCGCTGAGTAGTAAGCAGTACACACAACATCACAAACTAAAAACTATTAGAAATTATCGAGGGAATACTATGGAACAGGCCGTTAACCTCTGGCCACTGATTGGCATTGCTGCCATCGTGGTCGGGTTTGTTTTACGCTTTAACCCCGTGCTGGTGGTGATTGTCGCCGGCATTATCACCGGGCTGGCGGCATTGATGCCGCTGGATGTGATCCTGGAAAAACTGGGTGAGGGTTTCTTGAATACCCGTAACCTGCCGCTGATCCTGCTGCTGCCCTTGGCGGTGATCGGTTTGCTGGAACGCCACGGTTTGAAAGAGCGTGCACAGGCATGGATCGCCAAGATCAAAAGCGCCACCGCTGGACGTTTGCTGATCGTCTATCTGTTCGTGCGCGAAATTACGGCCGCGATGGGGCTGACCAGCCTGGGCGGGCATCCGCAAATGGTGCGTCCGCTGTTGGCACCGATGGCGGAAGGGGCCGCGGAAAACCGTTACGGCGAGCTGCCGGAGCGTACGCGCCACCGCCTGCGCGCCATGTCTGCCGCGACGGATAACGTCGGGTTGTTCTTTGGCGAAGACATTTTTGTGGCCTTCGGTGCGATCATCTTCATGCACAACTTTATGCTGGAATCCGGTGGTATCCAGACCGAGCCGCTGCATATAGCCTTGTGGGGCATTCCCACCGCTATCTTTGCCTTCCTGATCCATGCGTTCCGGCTTTACCGGATGGATAAGCAGCTCAGCGCTGAATTGTCGCAGCTTAATCAGGCGGCGCTGCAGGCCAAAGGAGATGCCCAATGACTTTCCAACAACAATATCTCTATTGGCTGGCCGGCGTGGTGCTGCTGATTGTCGCCGTGATGTCGTTCCGCGATCGCGCCAACCCACGGCGCATTACCACCGGCCTGTTCTGGGCGTTGTACGGCGTGGTGTTCCTGGTCGGTGACTGGACCTATAGCCTGTTGGGCGACGTGCTGGGAGAGGGCAGTAACGAAAAACGCATGCTGCATATCATCGTCGGCGTGGTGGTAGTGGTCATGGCGTTGATCGCCGGCTTTGGTGGCGTGCGTCTGGGTAGCTATCATCAACGGACTCCCCAGCAGCGCGAAGAGAGCGCGAAACGCTTGGGTAACCGGCTGTTTATTCCGGCACTGGCCATCCCGGTGGTGACGGTGGTTGGCGTTCTGCTGTTCAACAATATTCCGTCACTGCAAACTGCGGTGTTCGGCAGCGGCAACCACGCTACCTTGATTACCCTGTTCTCAATGACCGCCGGTTGTTTGCTGGGGCTGGTGATTGCGGTGAAAATGACCCATGAAAAAGCGCTGCAACCGATTCAGGAAGCGCGCCGCCTGCTGGATTCCATCGGTTGGGCGTTTATTTTGCCGCAAATCCTCGCCACGCTGGGCTTGCTGTTTACCGCCGCAGGCGTTGGCACGGCCATCTCTCATCTGACTCAAGAGTATCTGGCGGTGGATAACCGCTTTATCGCGGTGGCGGTTTATGCCATCGGTATGGCGCTGTTGACCATGGTGATGGGTAACGCCTTTGCCGCTTTCCCGATCGTCACTGCCGGTATCGGCATCCCGATCCTGGTGCTGCAACACGGCGGTAACCCGGCGGTGATGGCGGCCATCGGCATGTTTTCCGGCTATTGCGGCACGCTGATGACGCCAATGGCTGCTAACTTTAATATTGTACCGGCGGCGTTGCTGGAATTGCCGGACAAGAATGCGGTCATCAAGGCGCAGGTGCCGACCGGGGTGCTGCTGCTGTTGGTGAACGTATTCCTGCTTTATTTCCTGATGTTCCTTTAAGGAGAACGCATGCAAAAGGTGTTGATCACGGGCTTTGAGCCCTTTGGCGGCGAGCGCGTTAATCCTTCGTGGGAAGTGGTAAAGCAACTCAATGATATGGAGCTTTCCGGCGCGCGCATTATTGCTCGCCAGTTGCCCTGCGTATTCGGCGCGGCGCTGGAAGCGCTCAATGAGGCGATTGATGACGTACAGCCAGTGATGGTGTTAGCTATCGGCCAGGCCGGTGGACGGACTGACATTACGCTGGAACGCGTGGCAATCAATATCGACGATGCGCGTATTCCGGATAATCAGGGGCAGCAGCCGATAGACGAGCCTATCGTTGAAAACGGGCCTGCGGCCTATTTCAGCACCTTGCCGGTCAAGGCGATGGTCGAAGCGATGCGTGAAGCGGGCATCCCGGCTTCCGTATCGCAAACGGCCGGCACTTACGTTTGCAACCATGTGATGTACGGCTTGTTGCACCGTTTAAGCAAACAGCAGGCGATCAAGGGTGGGTTCATTCATATCCCTTATCTGCCGGAGCAGGCTGCCGCACATCCTGGCGCTCCCAGCATGGCGGCAACCACGGTGTTGTTCGCGCTGGAACTGGCCATCTCCATTGCACTGCAGGTTGAACACGATTTGAAGGTCGTCGGCGGCGCGACGCATTAATCGCCGTTTTTCCCCGGCGCGGTTTGTCGCGTCGGGGGCTACTCAGGAGTGATTCTATGCCGGAAGGACCGGAGATTCGCCGGGCGGCAGATGCACTGGCGGCGGCGGTGATCGACCAGCCGCTGACCGACGTCGGTTTTGCCTTTCCCCAGCTTAAACACTATCGCGACCGGTTAATCGGTGAGCGGATCATTGCTATCGAGCCGCGTGGCAAGGCATTGCTGACCCACTTTTCCAATGGGCTGACGCTTTATAGCCATAACCAATTGTATGGCGTGTGGAAGGTGGTGAACGCAGGGGAAACGCCGAAAACCAAACGGGATCTGCGCGTACGGCTGGAAACGGCGGAGCGGGCAATTCTGTTGTACAGCGCTTCGGATATTACCCTTGGGCCGCGCGAGGAAATTGAACAGCATCCGTTTTTGCAACGTATCGGCCCTGACGTGCTGGATATGACGCTGACGGAAACGGTGGTAGAACAGCGGCTGTTGTCGCCGAGGTTTTGCCGCAGGCAACTGGGCGGCATGTTGCTCGATCAGGCGTTTCTTGCCGGGCTGGGCAATTATCTGCGCGCAGAAATTCTCTGGCAGGCTGAACTGGCACCGCAGCATAAGCCGCAGGATCTGTCGCCAGAGGCTTTGCAACGGCTGGCAAAGGCCTTGCTGGCGGTGCCGAGGCTGTCTTACCAGACTCGTGGGCAGGTGAATGAGAACCGTCATCACGGCGCGTTATTCAGCTTCAAGGTGTTTCACCGTAGCGGTGAACCCTGCGAACGTTGCGGCGCGATGATTGTCCGTACTTCGTTGTCGTCGCGGCCGTTTTATTGGTGTCCCGGCTGTCAGAAATAGCAAAAAAAAGCCGCCCATCGGGCGGCTTGTGCGGCTTTATGTAGGGTAAAGCGGCGTTATTTGTTTTTCACCTGAGATTTGAAATCGCGTTCGGCATAGCCGGTGTACAGCTGACGCGGACGGGCAATCTTGATGCCTTCGTCGTGCATTTCGTTCCAGTGTGCAATCCAGCCGATGGTACGGGCGATGGCGAAGATTACGGTGAACATGGAAGAAGGAATGCCCATTGCCTTCAGAATGATGCCTGAGTAGAAGTCGACGTTCGGGTACAGCTTCTTCTCGATGAAGTACGGGTCGTTCAGCGCGATGTGTTCCAGCTCCATCGCCACTTCAAGCAGGTTGTCGTCCTTCTTGTTCAGCTCTTTCAGCACTTCGTGACAGGTTTCGCGCATCACGGTGGCGCGTGGGTCGTAGTTCTTGTACACGCGGTGGCCAAAGCCCATCAGACGGAAGGAGTCGTTCTTGTCCTTGGCGCGTTTGATAAACTCAGGGATGTGCTCAACGGTCTTGATCTCTTCCAGCATTTTCAGCGCGGCTTCGTTGGCGCCGCCGTGTGCCGGGCCCCACAGGGAGGCGATACCGGCCGCGATACAGGCAAACGGGTTAGCGCCTGAAGAACCGGCGGTACGTACGGTAGAGGTGGAAGCGTTCTGCTCGTGGTCTGCGTGCAGGATCAGGATGCGATCCATTGCGCGTTCCAGCACTGGGTTCACCACGTATTCTTCACACGGGGTCGCGAACATCATGTGCAGGAAGTTACCGGCGTAGGACAGGTCGTTACGTGGATAAACGAACGGCTGACCCAGGGAATATTTGTAACACATGGCCGCCACGGTAGGCATTTTGGACAGCAGGCGGAACGCGGTGATCTCGCGGTGACGCTCGTTGTTGACGTCCAGCGCATCGTGGTAGAACGCCGCCAGGGCACCGGTCACGCCGCACAGCACCGCCATAGGGTGCGAGTCGCGGCGGAAGCCACGGAACAGATGGGTGATCTGATCGTGGATCATGGTGTGACGGGTGACGGTCGTTTTGAAGGTTTCGAACTCTTCTGCGGTTGGGGTCTCGCCGTACAGCAGGATGTAGCACACTTCCAGGTAAGAAGACTCTTTCGCCAGCTGTTCAATCGGGAAGCCACGGTGCAGCAGCACGCCTTTGTCACCGTCGATAAAGGTGATTTTGGATTCGCAGGAAGCGGTAGAGGTAAAGCCGGGATCAAACGTGAAATAACCTTTGGAGCCCAGGGCGCGGACATCGAGGACATCGGGGCCCAGTGTCGGGGATAATACGCCCAGTTCGATTGGAGCTTCACCATCGTTAATGGTTAGCGTCGCTTTCTTATCAGTCATTTACTGTCTCCTTAGCGCCTTATTTTAAAAACCTCTAACAACTGAAATACCTTAATTCTCCTCAGGTTGCCCGCAAAAAATGGTGCGGACGCTAACTCTGTGAGCGACTGCGCAAATGCGCGGGTAGGGTACAGAGTGCTAACCAGGCGAACGAGGCGGGTGACCAGTTGTTAACGATTCATCGGAATTCGTTATATTCTGTTAATCTTACCTACGACGTGTTCGGGGGTTGTTGAACCTATCCCAATAAACTGTTTTATATGCCTTATTTTATTTAATCTGCGGCGAACTGCTGCAAACATGCCCGGCAAAAACCGCCATTGGGATAGGTTCTGCCAAATACACTGTTGCATATCTTGAACACAGGGGGAAGTGTATCTGCTGACCTATAGCGCATCATAGGACCGTTTGTGCCCCTATATGTAATGGAATTGTTGATCTCTTGTCAAATCAGATAATTAATTTTGTGCCAATTGTGAAATTCGTGATCTAAATCACTGTTCGGGGGAAATGTTACCAAAGGGATTGTATGGGAATTGTAATCAGAATGTGATCCTCCTATACTGCCGCCAGGTCTCCGGGATACCCTGAAGTAGGAGCACCCAGCGTTATAACTACGCGCCGTTTAAGCACAGAGGATGTTGTTGTTTGAGCGCGTGACGTGTGAGGGTTTTGGCTCTTAACGCTGTCTGATCCCCGCCCAGGCCGGAGGAAGGAAAATAATAAGAGCTGTGTGGGCAAAAACGTGAAAAAACAAAGACCTGTCAACCTGGATCTGCAAACGATCCGGTTTCCCGTAACTGCGATAGCGTCCATCTTACACCGAGTCTCTGGCGTAATTACCTTCGTTGCCGTGGGTATCCTCCTCTGGCTGCTGGGCCTGTCTCTCTCTTCCCAAGAGGGGTTCATGCAGGCTGCCGCCATCATGAATAGCTTCGTTGTCAAATTCATATTCTGGGGCATCCTCACGGCGCTGGCCTATCACATTTGCGGTGGTATTCGCCACTTGTTAATGGATTTTGGCTATATCGAAGAGAGTTTAGCTGCCGGTACCCGTTCTGCCCAGGTGGCGATCGGTCTGACCGTCGTGCTGTCAGTTCTGGCTGGAGTCCTCGTATGGTAAACAATGTTTCTGCATTAGGACGCAACGGCGTACACGACTGGTTGTTACTGCGTGCTTCCGCTATCGTCATCACCCTGTATGTTCTGTATATCCTGGGCTTCTTCGTTACGGCTCCGGATCTCACCTACGAAATCTGGCGCGGCTTTTTCGCCACCTCTATTACGAAAGTGTTCACCCTGCTGACGCTGCTGTCGATTCTGGTTCACGCCTGGGTCGGTTTGTGGCAGGTCTTGACGGATTACGTCAAGCCTTTGGCGGTACGTCTGGTGTTGCAACTGGCGATTGTTGTCGTGTTGCTGGTCTATTTACTGTACGGAACAATCGTAGTGTGGGGTGCGTAAGATGAAACTGCCGATCAGAGAGTTTGATGCTGTAGTTATCGGTGCAGGCGGCGCAGGTATGCGCGCGGCACTGCAAATTTCTCAAGCAGGCTCCAGCTGTGCCCTGCTGTCCAAAGTATTCCCGACCCGTTCCCACACCGTGTCTGCACAGGGTGGCATCACCGTAGCCCTGGGTAACAACCACGATGATAACTGGGAATGGCATATGTATGACACGGTGAAGGGTTCCGATTATATCGGTGACCAGGACGCCATTGAATATATGTGTAAAACCGGCCCGGAAGCGGTTCTGGAGCTGGAGCATATGGGCCTGCCGTTCTCCCGTACTGACGAAGGTCGCATTTATCAGCGTCCGTTTGGCGGCCAGTCACTGAACTTCGGTGGCGCACAGGCGGCACGCACCGCGGCGGCAGCTGACCGTACCGGTCACGCGTTGCTGCACACCCTGTACCAACAGAATCTGAAAAATCACACCACTATCTTCTCCGAGTGGTATGCGCTGGATCTGGTGAAAAACCAGGATGGCGCAGTGGTCGGCACCACGGCTATCTGCATCGAAACCGGTGAAGTGGTTTACTTCAAAGCCAAAGCCACCGTGCTGGCGACCGGCGGTGCAGGCCGCATTTACCAGTCCACCACCAACGCCCACATCAACACCGGCGACGGTGTCGGCATGGCGCTGCGCGCCGGCGTGCCGGTGCAGGACATGGAAATGTGGCAGTTCCACCCGACCGGCATCGCCGGCGCCGGAGTATTGGTGACCGAAGGTTGCCGTGGCGAAGGCGGTTATCTGCTGAACAAACACGGCGAGCGTTTCATGGAGCGCTATGCGCCGAACGCCAAAGACCTGGCGGGCCGTGATGTCGTAGCCCGTTCTATCATGATTGAAATCCGCGAAGGCCGCGGCTGTGACGGTCCATGGGGCCCACACGTCAAGCTGAAGCTGGATCACCTGGGCAAAGAAGTGCTGGAATCCCGTCTGCCGGGCATTCTGGAACTGTCGCGCACCTTCGCGCACGTCGACCCGGTGAAAGAGCCGATTCCGGTCATCCCAACCTGCCACTACATGATGGGCGGTATTCCGACCAAAGTGACCGGCCAGGCGTTGACCGTGAACGAAAAAGGCGAAGACGTGGTGATCCCGGGCCTGTTCGCCGTGGGCGAAATTGCCTGCGTATCGGTGCACGGCGCCAACCGTCTGGGCGGCAACTCGTTGCTGGACCTGGTGGTGTTCGGCCGTGCCGCCGGCATGCATCTGCATGAGTCTCTGGCGGAGCAGGGCGAAAGCCGTGATGCCAGCGATTCTGATGTAGAAGCATCGCTGGATCGTCTGAACCGCTGGAACAACACCCGTTCCGGTGAAGATCCGGTAGAAATCCGTAAGGCGCTTCAAGCCTGCATGCAGCACAACTTCTCGGTATTCCGCGAAGGCGATGCGATGGCGAAAGGCCTGGAAGAGCTGAAAGTGATCCGTGAACGTCTGAAGAACGCACGTCTGGACGATACCTCCAGCGAGTTCAACACCCAGCGCATCGAATGCCTGGAGTTGGATAACCTGATGGAGACCGCGTTTTCCACCGCCGTGTCGGCCAACTTCCGTACCGAAAGCCGTGGCGCGCACAGCCGCTTCGACTTCCCGGAACGTGATGACGCCAACTGGCTGTGTCACTCGCTGTATCAGCCGCAATCGGAAAGCATGACGCGTCGTGAAGTGAACATGCAACCGAAGCTGCGCCCGGCATTCCCGCCGAAAGTGCGTTCTTACTAATTGCGGAGATCGATTGATGAAACTCGAATTTTCAATTTATCGCTACAATCCGGATGTTGATGACGCCCCGCATATGCAGGACTACAGCCTGGAAGCGGAAGAAGGTCGCGACATGATGTTGCTGGATGCCTTGATCCTGCTGAAAGAAAAAGATCCCAGCCTGTCGTTCCGTCGTTCCTGCCGTGAAGGCGTGTGTGGTTCCGACGGGATCAACATGAACGGCAAAAACGGCCTGGCTTGCATCACCCCGATCTCGTCGCTGCGCAAAGGCAACAACAAGATTGTGATCCGCCCGCTGCCTGGCTTGCCGGTAGTGCGCGATCTGGTGGTGGATATGGGTCAGTTCTACACCCAGTATGAAAAGATCAAACCTTACCTGCAGAACGACGGCAAGAATCCGCCGGCGCGTGAGCACCTGCAATCGCCGGAGCAACGTGCCAAGCTGGACGGACTTTATGAGTGCATTTTATGCGCTTGTTGTTCGACCTCTTGCCCATCATTCTGGTGGAACCCGGACAAATTCATTGGCCCGGCTGGCCTGCTGGCGGCATACCGCTTCCTGATTGACAGCCGTGACACGGAAACGGAAGAACGTTTAGACGATCTAGACGACGCTTTCAGTGTTTTCCGCTGCCATAGCATTATGAATTGTGTCAGTGTATGTCCTAAAGGCTTGAACCCGACGCGTGCTATCGGTCATATCAAGTCTATGCTGCTGCAACGCGGCGCATAAGTGGAATGAGATGCTGCGCCGGGCAGCTTCCGGCGCACATCACAAAGGAGGGAGCCTCTAAAAACTGCCCCGTGGCTGCGGCACTATGCAGCCAGGTTCGCCCGCCGGTTTTTAGAGGTTCCTTGTAAGGGACCGCAAGGTCCATAGCAGAACGTACCGTAAAAGTACGTCGAGTGAACCGTTTCTACGGCAAACCGTATCCATCACGGTAATTATGTTAACCACGGCGAAAACTAAAGCTTCAAAGCTTAAGGGATCATGATGCAGAACGGCGCAATGAAGGCCTGGCTGGATTCCTCCTATCTGGCGGGCGCGAACCAGTCTTACATAGAACAGCTCTATGAAGACTTCTTAACCGATCCGGGCTCCGTTGAAGATAGCTGGCGTTCCATTTTTCAACAGCTACCAACCGCGGGTGTAAAACCCGATCAGCTTCACTCTCAAACGCGTGACTACTTCCGCCGCCTGGCGAAAGACTCCGCGCGTTACAACACCACCATCAACGACCCAGACACCGATGCCAAACAGGTCAAGGTACTGCAGCTGATTAACGCCTTCCGTTTCCGCGGACATCAGCATGCCAACCTCGATCCGCTCGGTCTGTGGCAGCGTGAGCAAGTTCCTGACCTTGAACCCGCCTATCACAACCTGACCGAAGCCGACTTCCAGGAAACCTTCAACGTGGGTTCTTTCGCTATCGGCAAAGAAACCATGAAGCTGGGTGACCTGTATGCCGCGCTGAAGCAGACTTACTGCGGCTCGATCGGTGCGGAATACATGCACATTACCAACACTGAAGAGAAACGTTGGATCCAGCAGCGTATTGAATCGGTGGTGGGGCACGCCAGCTTTACCGATGACGAGAAACGCCGCTTCCTGAACGAACTGACCGCAGCGGAAGGTCTGGAGCGTTACCTCGGTGCCAAATTCCCAGGGGCGAAACGCTTCTCGCTGGAAGGTGGCGATGCGCTGGTACCGATGCTCAAAGAGATGGTGCGTCACGCCGGTAAGAACGGTACGCGCGAAGTGGTATTGGGCATGGCCCACCGCGGCCGTCTGAACGTGTTGATCAACGTACTGGGCAAAAAACCTGCCGATCTGTTCGACGAGTTTGCCGGCAAGCATAAAGAACACCTCGGCACCGGTGACGTTAAATATCACCAGGGCTTCTCCTCCGACGTAGAAACCGAAGGCGGCATGGTTCACCTGGCGCTGGCGTTTAACCCGTCGCACCTGGAGATCGTCAGCCCGGTGGTCATGGGCTCAGTTCGTGCTCGTCGTGACCGTCTGGACGAAGCGCGCAGCAATATGGTACTGCCAATCACCATCCACGGTGACGCCGCCATTACCGGCCAGGGCGTGGTTCAGGAAACCCTGAACATGTCGCAGGCTCGCGGCTACGAAGTGGGCGGCACGGTGCGTATCGTGATCAACAACCAGGTTGGTTTCACTACCTCCAACCCGTTGGATGCGCGTTCTACCGAATATTGTACTGACATCGCCAAGATGGTGCAGTCGCCGATCTTCCACGTAAATGCTGACGATCCGGAAGCGGTGGCCTTTGTGACCCGCTTGGCGTTGGATTTCCGTAACACCTTCAAACGTGACGTGATGATCGATCTGGTCTGCTACCGTCGCCATGGGCATAACGAGGCCGATGAGCCAAGTGCAACCCAGCCGGTGATGTACCAGAAGATCAAAAAACACCCAACGCCGCGCAAGCTTTATGCTGACGTGCTGACCGAACAAAAAGTCGCCAGCCTGGAAGATGCCACGGAAATGGTCAACCTGTATCGTGATGCACTCGACCGCGGCGATTGCGTGGTTGAAGAGTGGCGTCCGATGAACCTGCATAGCTTTACCTGGTCGCCGTACCTTAACCACGAATGGGATGAAGAGTACCCAAGCAAGGTTGAGATGAAGCGCCTGCAGGAACTGGCCCGTCGCATCAGCACCGTGCCGGAAGCGATCGAAATGCAGTCACGCGTAGCCAAAATCTACGCAGACCGGGCAGAGATGGCGGCAGGTAACAAAGCGTTCGACTGGGGCGCGGCGGAAACGCTGGCCTACGCCACCATGGTCGATGAAGGCATCCCGATTCGCCTTTCCGGCGAAGACGCCGGTCGCGGTACCTTCTTCCACCGTCATGCTGTGGTGCACAACCAGAAAAACGGTTCGGTCTACGTTCCGCTGGCCAATGTTCACAGCGGGCAGGGCGAGTTCAAAGTTTGGGACTCCGTGCTGTCAGAAGAAGCCGTATTGGCGTTCGAATATGGTTATGCCACCGCAGAACCGCGCACCCTGACCATTTGGGAAGCGCAGTTCGGTGACTTCGCCAACGGCGCTCAGGTGGTGATCGACCAGTTCATCAGCTCCGGCGAGCAGAAATGGGGTCGTATGTGCGGCCTGGTGATGCTGCTGCCGCACGGTTACGAAGGCCAGGGCCCAGAGCACTCCTCTGCGCGTCTGGAACGTTACCTGCAGCTGTGTGCTGAGCAGAACATGCAGGTGTGCATCCCGTCCACCCCGGCGCAGGTTTACCATATGCTGCGTCGTCAGGCGCTGCGCGGTATGCGTCGTCCGTTGGTGGTGATGTCGCCGAAATCTCTGCTGCGTCATCCGCTGGCGACTTCATCCCTGGATGAGCTGGCTAACGGTACCTTCCTGCCGGCGATCGGTGAGATCGACGAGCTGGATCCGAAAGCGGTCAAACGCGTGGTCATGTGCTCCGGTAAGGTCTATTACGATCTGCTGGAACAACGCCGCAAGAACGACCAGAAAGACGTGGCTATCATCCGCATCGAACAGCTGTACCCGTTCCCGCATCAGGCCGTTCAGGCGGTGCTGGAGAAGTATGCTCACGTGCATGATTTCGTCTGGTGTCAGGAAGAGCCGCTGAACCAGGGCGCCTGGTACTGCAGCCAACACAACTTCCGTGAAGTGGTGCCGTTCGGGGCTTCTTTACGTTACGCCGGACGTCCAGCCTCTGCCTCACCGGCAGTCGGTTATATGTCCGTACACCAGAAGCAGCAACAGGCTCTGGTTAATGACGCGCTGAATATTGTTAAAGATTAAGGGAAAGCTAAATGAGTAGCGTAGATATTCTGGTACCTGACCTTCCTGAATCGGTTGCGGATGCGACCGTAGCCACCTGGCACAAGAAACCAGGTGACAGCGTCCAGCGTGACGAAGTTCTGGTTGAAATCGAAACTGACAAAGTGGTTCTGGAAGTTCCGGCAAGTGAAGCCGGGATCCTCGATGCGATCGTGGAAGAAGAGGGCGCAACCGTGCTGTCTCGCCAGCTGCTAGGCCGCATCCGTCCGGGCGACAGCTCCGGCAAACCGACCGCTGAGAAGAGCCAGGAGAAAGAAGCCACGCCTGCACAGCGCGCGACTGCCAGCCTGGAAGAAGAGAGCAATGACGCGCTCAGCCCGGCGATCCGCCGCCTGATCGCCGAACACGATCTCGATGCTGCCGCCATCAAAGGCAGCGGCGTGGGTGGCCGTATCACCCGTGAAGACGTGGAAGCGCACCTGGCTAACGGCAAAAAAGCCGACAAACCAGCCGCCGTCGAAGCCGCACCGCAGCCTGCTCTGAGCAGCCGCAGCGAAAAACGCGTGCCGATGACCCGCCTGCGCAAACGCGTGGCCGAGCGCCTGTTGGAAGCGAAGAACAGCACTGCGATGCTGACTACCTTCAACGAAATCAACATGCAGCCGATCATGGACCTGCGCAAGCAGTACGGTGAAGCTTTCGAAAAACGTCACGGTGTACGTCTGGGCTTCATGTCCTTCTACATCAAGGCGGTTGTTGAAGCACTGAAACGCTTCCCGGAAGTGAACGCTTCCATCGACGGCACCGATGTGGTCTACCACAACTACTTCGATATCAGCATTGCGGTATCTACCCCACGTGGCCTGGTGACCCCAGTTCTGCGCGACGTAGACACCATGAGCATGGCGGACATCGAGAAGAAAATCAAAGAGCTGGCAGTCAAGGGCCGTGATGGCAAACTGACTGTGGAAGAGCTGACCGGCGGTAACTTCACCATTACCAACGGCGGCGTATTCGGTTCACTGATGTCTACCCCGATCATCAACCCACCGCAGAGCGCCATCCTGGGCATGCACGCCATTAAAGATCGCCCAATGGCGGTTAAAGGCCAGGTTGTGATCCAGCCAATGATGTATCTGGCACTGTCTTACGATCACCGCCTGATCGACGGTAAAGAATCCGTCGGTTACCTGGTGACTGTTAAAGAGATGCTGGAAGATCCGGCTCGTCTGCTGCTGGACGTATAACCCTGATGGGCGCGGTACGCCGCGCCCACACTCTGTGCTATGTGGCCGACGAAAGTCATGCGGTTTTCCGCCAAAATGACTCGGCTAAAACCTTCAGAACTGAATGGATAGAACATCATGAATTTACACGAATATCAGGCAAAACAGCTGTTTGCTCGGTATGGCATGCCGGCACCAACCGGTTACGCCTGTACCACACCGCGTGAAGCGGAAGAAGCCGCATCCAAAATCGGCTCCGGCCCGTGGGTGGTTAAATGTCAGGTTCATGCTGGCGGCCGCGGTAAAGCTGGCGGCGTTAAAGTCGTTAACAGCAAAGAAGACATCCGTGCTTTCGCTGAAGCCTGGCTGGGCAAGCGTCTGGTGACCTACCAGACTGACGCGCTGGGCCAGCCGGTTCACCAGATCCTGGTAGAAGCCGCAACCGACATCGATAAAGAACTGTACCTGGGTGCGGTAGTTGACCGTGCAAGCCGTCGCGTGGTGTTCATGGCATCCACCGAGGGTGGCGTTGAGATTGAGAAAGTTGCGGAAGAAACGCCGGAACTGATCCACAAAATGACCATCGACCCACTGGCAGGCCCGCAGCCTTACCAGGGCCGTGAACTGGCCTTCAAACTGGGCCTGACCGGTAAGCAGGTTGGCCAATTCGCCAAGATCTTCATGGGCCTGGCGACCCTGTTCCTGGAGCGCGACCTGGCGATGGTTGAGATTAACCCGCTGGTGGTGACCAAGCAGGGCGATCTGATCTGTCTGGACGGCAAACTGGGCGCTGACGGTAACGCACTGTTCCGTCAACCTGAGCTGCGTGAAATGCGCGACCTGTCTCAGGAAGACGAGCGTGAATCCCGTGCGGCACAGTGGGAGCTGAACTACGTTGCTCTCGACGGCAACATCGGCTGCATGGTTAACGGCGCAGGCCTGGCGATGGGGACCATGGACATCGTTAAACTGCACGGCGGTGAGCCAGCCAACTTCCTCGACGTAGGCGGCGGTGCAACCAAAGAGCGCGTGACCGAAGCCTTCAAAATCATCCTGTCCGACGACAAGGTGAAAGCGGTATTGGTTAACATTTTCGGTGGTATCGTGCGCTGCGACCTGATCGCTGACGGTATCATCGGCGCAGTAGCCGAAGTGGGCGTTAACGTCCCGGTGGTGGTGCGTCTGGAAGGGAATAACGCCGAACTGGGCGCCAAGAAACTGGCGGACAGCGGTCTGAATATCATTGCTGCGACCAGCCTGACTGATGCGGCTCAGCAAGTTGTTGCGGCAGTGGAGGGTAAATAATGTCCATTTTAATCGATAAGAACACCAAAGTTATCTGTCAGGGTTTCACCGGTAGCCAGGGGACCTTCCACTCCGAACAAGCTATCGCTTACGGCACCAAAATGGTCGGTGGCGTGACGCCGGGCAAAGGCGGCACTCAGCACCTGGGCCTGCCGGTGTTCAACACCGTGCGTGAAGCGGTTGAAGCGACCGGCGCCACGGCGTCCGTGATCTACGTACCTGCACCGTTCTGTAAAGATTCCATTCTGGAAGCTATCGATGCAGGCATCAAACTGATCATCACTATTACCGAAGGCATCCCGACGCTGGATATGCTGACCGTCAAGGTGAAGCTGGATGAAGCAGGCGTGCGAATGATTGGCCCGAACTGCCCAGGCGTTATCACCCCGGGCGAGTGCAAAATCGGCATCATGCCAGGCCACATCCACCTGCCAGGCAAAGTGGGCATCGTATCCCGCTCCGGCACCCTGACCTACGAAGCGGTGAAGCAAACCACCGATACCGGTTTGGGCCAGTCTACCTGTGTGGGCATCGGCGGTGACCCGATCCCAGGCTCCAACTTCATCGATATCCTGAAATTGTTCCAGGAAGATCCGCAAACTGAAGCGATCGTCATGATCGGTGAGATCGGCGGCAGCGCGGAAGAAGAAGCTGCGGCTTACATCAAAGAACACGTGACCAAACCCGTCGTGGGCTACATCGCGGGCGTTACCGCGCCTAAAGGCAAGCGTATGGGCCATGCCGGTGCCATCATTGCCGGCGGCAAAGGCACTGCAGACGAGAAATTCGCAGCGCTGGAAGCGGCAGGGGTTAAAACCGTGCGCAGCCTGGCCGATATCGGCGAAGCTGTCAAAGCAGTTCTGAACCGCTAATTTAACCTGCGGTAGTCCGTATCCAAGCAGGGTCAGACCAAGCGTCTGGCCCTGTTTTTTTTTGCCTGCTGGAAGGGCTGCCGGGCATCAGTGTGGTGGCGGTGGGGATTAACGGCGTCAATTAAGTGGAAAAGGGGATGGGGCAGGGGTATTTAAGCGCGGCTTTATCGATAATTATTCTTTTTATTGCCTACAATTATCAGAGTAAAAAAATAAGCTAAGCTTGTCCTATTGGCAGGTTAATAAGCGTTAACATCATTCACACTCAAGACTTCATTTAAATACAGATAACCATTAAATATCACATCTATTTAACACAAAAAGTACCTACATAGACTACGAAACCATTATGTAACATAACCACAAGATAATTATGAGAAATTGTGAGCTGAATCTGGAAATAAAATTCAGATAGGCTTAAATTGTTCCAGATCAAATTACGGCTGAGTACCTCTTTGGGCTAAAATTTGACCTGTAACCAAAAGTCTAACCCATATCACGTAAAAACCTATTTATTGTGTGGGATTGGGCGAGTATCATCCATGGTGAATATGGATGGTTGATCTTGTTGCATTTGTTACCCGTTGTCGGTTTTCAGTGGTGTGTTTAGTGCACTGGCCAGTGCGGCCCGCGTCGAATGCATGGTTGAAAGCGGAGAAGCTGGATCAAATTTTTGTTGTTTTTAAGGGCATTCACTGCGGGGCGTTACCGGTAGCTTCACCCGAAGTCATATCGATAACCGCATGTCGGAGTCTTCCTGCGAGGAGCAAGGAGTCAAGATGTTTGATATTGTCGAACTGTCGCGCTTACAGTTTGCTTTAACGGCGATGTACCACTTCTTATTTGTCCCATTAACGCTAGGCATGGCGTTTTTGCTGGCAATTATGGAAACGGTATATGTACTGTCAGGCAAGCAAATCTATAAAGATATGACCAAATTCTGGGGCAAGTTATTTGCAATTAACTTTGCTCTGGGTGTGGCCACCGGTTTGACCATGGAGTTCCAGTTCGGGACCAACTGGTCATATTTCTCACACTACGTCGGTGATATTTTCGGGGCCCCTCTGGCCATCGAAGGTCTGATGGCGTTCTTCCTTGAATCGACGCTGGTCGGCCTGTTCTTCTTCGGCTGGGATCGTCTGGGCAAGGTGCAGCACATGGCCGTAACCTGGCTTGTGGCACTGGGCTCAAACTTCTCCGCGCTGTGGATCCTGGTAGCCAACGGCTGGATGCAGAACCCTATCGCCTCGGACTTCAACTTCGAAACCATGCGTATGGAGATGCTCAGCTTCTCCGAACTGGTGCTTAACCCTGTTGCGCAGGTGAAGTTCGTTCACACCGTGGCGGCCGGCTACACCTGTGGTGCGATGTTCGTACTGGGTATCAGCTCTTACTACCTGTTGAAAGGCCGTGATATCGCCTTTGCCAAACGCTCCTTCGCCATTGCTGCCAGCTTCGGTATGGCTGCCGTGCTGTCCGTTATCGTTCTGGGTGATGAATCCGGCTACGAAATGGGTGACGTGCAGAAAACCAAACTGGCTGCCATCGAAGCCGAGTGGGACACTCAACCGGCTCCGGCTTCCTTTACCCTGTTCGGTATTCCGAATCAGGATAAAATGGAAAACTCCTACGCGATCCAAATTCCTTATGCGCTCGGCCTGATTGCCACCCGCTCAACAGATACGCAGGTCACCGGCCTGAAAGATCTGATGGCGCAGCATGAAGTGCGTATCCGCAACGGGATGAAAGCCTACCAATTGCTGGAAGAGCTGCGCAGCGGTAATACCGATCCGGCGGTTCGTGCCGAGTTCAATAAAGCCAAGCAAGACTTGGGTTATGGTTTGCTGCTGAAGCGTTATACCCAGAACGTCACCGACGCGACGGAAACGCAGATCCAGCAGGCAACTAAAGACTCTATTCCACGCGTAGCGCCGCTGTACTTCGCCTTCCGCATCATGGTGGCCTGTGGCGTGCTGATGTTGCTGATTATCGGCCTGTCATTCTGGAGCGTGCTTCGTGGCCGCATTGGCCAGAGAAAGTGGCTGCACCGCGCGGCGCTGTATGGCCTGCCGCTGCCGTGGATTGCCATCGAAGCCGGCTGGTTTGTGGCTGAATACGGTCGTCAACCTTGGGCGATTGGTGAGGTGCTGCCGACTGCGGTCGCCAACTCATCGCTGACTGCGGGTGACATTCTGTTCTCGATGGGGCTGATTTGCGGCTTGTACACCTTGTTCCTGGTGGCTGAAATGTACCTGATGTTCAAATTTGCACGCCTGGGTCCAAGCAGCCTGAAAACTGGCCGCTACCACTTTGAACAACCGACTGCCGCCGTGCAGGAAGCGCGCTAAACAGGAGTCCACGTATGTTTGATTATGAAGTACTGCGATTTATCTGGTGGATCCTGATTGGCGTACTGCTGATCGGTTTCGCCGTCACCGACGGTTTCGACATGGGGGTCGGCATTCTGGTGCGCATTATCGGTAAAACCGATACCGAGCGCCGGGTGATGATCAACTCCATCGCGCCGCACTGGGACGGTAACCAGGTGTGGCTGATCACCGCCGGTGGTGCGCTGTTTGCCGCCTGGCCAATGGTCTATGCGGCGGCGTTCTCCGGTTTCTACGTCGCCATGATCCTGGTGCTGTCCGCCTTGTTCTTCCGCCCGGTCGGTTTTGACTACCGCTCGAAGCTGGAGAGCAGCCGCTGGCGCAACATGTGGGACTGGGGCATCTTCATCGGCAGCTTTGTGCCGGCGGTGGTGTTCGGCGTGGCGTTCGGCAACCTGCTGCAGGGCGTGCCGTTCCACATGGACGAATACATGCGTCTGTTCTACACCGGTAACTTCTTCCAACTGCTGAATCCGTTTGGCCTGTTGGCGGGTGTGGTCAGCCTGACCATGCTGGTGACCCAGGGTGCGACCTACCTGCAGATGCGTACTACCGGTGAGATCCACCTGCGTGCCCGTGCTGCGGCGCAGATCTCCACGCTGGTGATGGCGGTGTTCTTCCTGTTAGGTGGCATTTGGCTGGTGAAAGGCATCGATGGTTATGTCATTACCTCGGCGCTGGATACCATGGCGGAGTCTAACCCGATGCGTAAAGAAGTGGCTCATCAGGCCGGTGCCTGGTTGATTAACTTCAACAAGTATCCGCTGCTGTGGGCACTGCCTGCTCTGGGCGTGGTGCTGCCGCTGTTTACGGTGCTGTTCTCCCGCATGTCGAAAGACGCGCTGGCATTCGTGACTTCGTCACTGACCATTGCCTGCGTGATCCTGACTGCCGGTGTGACCATGTTCCCGTTCGTGATGCCGTCAAGCACCGTGCCTAACATCAGTCTGACCATGTGGGATGCCACCTCCAGTCTGTTGACGCTGGAAGTGATGACCGTTGTCGCGGCGATCTTCGTGCCTATCGTTCTGGGGTACACCAGCTGGTCGTACTACAAAATGTTCGGCCGTCTCGACAAGAACTTTGTCGAGAACAACAAGCATTCGCTGTATTAAGGATAGGGAGCTAAACCATGTGGTATTTTGCCTGGATTCTCGGAACGCTTCTTGCCTGTGCCTTCGGTATCATCACGGCGCTGGCGCTTGAGCACCACGAAGATTCTAAAGCACAGCAAGACGGTAAGTGATGAGTTCGTCATTAACTGACAAGCTGTACGCCATAACTGACAAGGGCCCGGTCCGGGCCCTTTCACTGGTGCTGGCGTTGATTTTGGCGGGCTGTATTTTCTGGGATCCGACCCGCTTTGCGGCGAAGACCAGCTCGCTGGAGATTTGGGAAGGGCTGCTGCTGATTTGGGCTGTTTGCGCCGGGGTCGTTCACGGCGTTGGTTTCAAACCGCAGCGGACGTTATGGCGCGCTTTTTTTGCGCCACTTCCGGCAATTGTGATCCTCGCCGCAGGATTACTTTACGTTTCTTTATAATCTCCTCTATATCCCCGCGTTATGGGCCCTTCAGGCCCATAATTATTTTCGTTCCCCTCTTGTAACCCATTCCCAACCCGATCCGTCTTGCGTATAGTAGCACCGTTAAATTGCATTGCTGGGAAGTAGAGTGAGTAATACGTTGTTTCGATGGCCGGTTCGCGTTTACTACGAGGATACCGATGCCAGTGGTGTGGTCTATCACGCCCGCTATGTCGCCTTTTTTGAAAGAGCGCGCACCGAGATGCTGCGTCATCACAACTTTCATCAACAGCAGCTGCTCAGTGAACATGTCGCTTTCGTGGTTCGGCGCATGACGGTGGATTACCTGGCTCCGGCTCGTCTCGACGAACAGCTGGAAGTGCAGAGTGAAATCACCTCAATGCGCGGGGCCTCTCTCACGTTTGCCCAACGCATTGTCAATTCTGACGGGACTCTTTTGAGTCAGGCCGATGTGTTGATTGCATGCATTGATCCACACCAAATGAAGCCGATAGCGCTTCCTAAGTCTATTGTCGCGGAGTTTAAGCAGTGACTGACATGAACATCCTAGATTTATTCTTGAAGGCGAGTTTGCTGGTTAAGCTTATCATGTTGATTTTGATATGCTTCTCAGTGGCCTCTTGGGCGATCATCATCCAGCGTACCCGCATCCTGAATGCGGCCACGCGTGACGCCGAAGCCTTTGAAGACAAATTCTGGTCCGGTATTGAGCTTTCCCGTCTGTATCAGGAAAGCCAGGCGCGTCGCGATAGCCTGACCGGTTCAGAGCAAATTTTCCACTCTGGTTTCAAAGAGTTCGCTCGTTTGCACCGCGCTAACAACCATGCGCCTGAATCGGTGATCGAAGGGGCGTCACGCGCCATGCGCATCTCGATGAACCGCGAGCTGGAAACGCTGGAAAACCACATTCCTTTCCTTGGCACCGTGGGTTCGATCAGTCCGTATATCGGTCTGTTCGGCACCGTGTGGGGGATTATGCATGCCTTTATCGCACTGGGCGCGGTGAAGCAGGCCACGCTGCAAATGGTAGCACCGGGTATCGCCGAAGCACTGATCGCAACCGCCATCGGTTTGTTCGCCGCTATTCCGGCCGTTATGGCCTATAACCGCCTCAACCAGCGCGTCAACAAGCTTGAGCAGAATTACGACAACTTTATGGAAGAGTTCACCGCTATTCTGCATCGTCAGGCCTTCTCCAGCGACAGCAAATAAGTAGGAGGTAGCATGGCGAGAGTTCGTGGACGTAATCGGCGCGAGCTGAAGTCCGAAATTAACATCGTTCCGTTGCTCGACGTTTTACTGGTGCTGTTGCTGATCTTTATGGCAACGGCGCCGATTATCACGCAGAGCGTTGAGGTTGATCTGCCGGACGCGACCGATTCCAAAACGGTGTCCAGCGATGATAACCCGCCGGTGATCCTTGAGGTTTCAGGCGTGGGTCAATACACCCTGGTGGTGGATCACAACCGCATGGAGCTGCTGCCACCGGAACAGGTTGCCGCCGAAGCCAAGTCGCGTTTAGCGGCTAACCCGAAAACGGTCTTTTTGATCGGAGGGGCGAAGGAAGTACCGTACGATGAGATTATCAAGGCACTGAATATTCTCCATCAGGCGGGCGTGGCTTCCGTGGGGCTGATGACCCAGCCAATCTGACCCTGAGGTCAGTGGCAACCCGGTTCCTGTGCTGCGGTGCAGGAACCCCGTATAAGCAACACCAGTTTTTGGGAATCTATTTTGGTAAAGGCAACTGAGCAAAACGATAAGCTGAACCGCGCCGTTATTGTTTCGGTCGTTCTGCACTTTGTATTGATTGCCCTGCTGATTTGGGGATCGCTGCAAGAAAACGTCGACATGAACAGTGCCGGCGGTGGCGGCGACGGTTCGGTCGTCGGTGCAGTGATGGTCGATCCCGGGGCAGTGGTGGAGCAGTACAACCGCCAGCAACAGCAGAGTAACGACGCGCAGCGTGCTGAAAAGCAGCGCCAGAAAAAAGCGGAACAACAAGCCGAAGAGCTTCAGCAGAAGCAGGCGGCGGAACAGCAGCGCCTGAAAGAGCTGGAGAAAGAGCGTTTGTCTGCACAGGAAAAAGCGGCACAGGACGCGAAAGAACAGGCTGAACAGCAGAAGCAGGCCGCAGAGCAGCAAAAACAGGCGGCGGAGCAACAAAAGCAGGCTGCTGAACAGCAAAAAGCGGCCGAGAACGCCGCGGCGAAAGCCAAAGAACAACAGAAAGTAGCGGAAGCGGCCGCCGCCAAGGCGAAGGCCGAGGCAGATAAAGTCGCTAAAGCGCAGGCCGACGCGCAGAAGAAAGCAGAGTCTGAAGCCAAGAAAGAAGCCGCCGCCGCCGCTGCCGCCAAGAAACAGGCGGAAGAAGCGAAGAAAGCCGCTGCTGCCGAAGCCGCAGAGAAAAAGGCCGCAGCTGAAGCAGAGAAGAAAGCTGCAGCAGAAGCGGAGAAAAAAGCCGCTGCTGATGCCGAGAAGAAAGCGGCCGCAGAAGCGGAGAAAAAAGCTGCCGCTGCCGAAAAAGCGGCCGCTGAGAAAGCTGCTGCCAAGAAAGCGGCAGACGCCAAGAAGAAAGCCGCTGCCGCAGCTGCAGCTCAGTCTTCGGACGTCAATGATCTGTTTGGCGACCTGGCGGACGGTAAAAACGCGCCGAAAGGCGGTGGGGCTAAAGCTAAGGGTGACGGCAAACCGGCCGGTCAGGGCAATGCCAAGGCCGCGGGGGCCAGTGGTGCTGATATTGAGGGGTATGCGGGGCAGATTCGCACAGCGATTCAGAATAAGTTTTATGATGCCAGTTCGTTCGCCGGTAAGACTTGCAACCTACGCATCAAACTGGGGCCTGATGGCTTTTTGATTAACGTGACATCGGTGGGTGGCGATCCCGCTCTGTGCCAGGCGGCTGTAGCTGCTGCGAATCAGGCGAAGATCCCGAAACCGCCGAGCGATGCCGTTTATCAGCACTTTAAGAATTCGACCCTTGTATTTAAGCCACAATAACGGTTGATTAGCTAAGTCATATCGCAGGGATGTACTAAGGTAACCAACAGGGATTATGTAGTTTTGTTTGCGTTGGTTTGTTAAAATTCTGCTAATTTATCGCAGGCATCCCGCCTGGATAAGGGAGATGAGATGAAGCAGGCATTTCGAGTAGCGTTAGGTTTTTTAATACTGTGGGCCTCCGTTCTTCACGCGGAAGTTCGCATTGAAATCACCCAGGGGGTCGACTCCGCTCGCCCGATTGGTGTGGTGCCGTTTAAATGGGCTGGCCCAGGCACGCCTCCGGAAGATATTGGCAAGATTGTCGGCGCAGACCTGCGCAACAGCGGCAAATTCAACCCAATTGACGTAGCGCGCATGCCGCAGCAACCGACCACCGCGTCTGAAGTGACGCCGGCGGCCTGGACTGCATTGGGCATTGATGCGGTCGTGGTCGGCCAGGTGCAACCTGGTGCGGACGGCGGCTACCTGATCTCTTATCAACTGGTGGACACCTCAGGTTCTCCAGGCACCGTATTGGCGCAGAACCAGTATAAAGTGACCAAACAGTGGTTGCGTTATTCTGCTCACACCGCCAGTGACGAAGTGTTTGAAAAGCTGACCGGCATCAAGGGCGCTTTCCGTACCCGTATCGCTTACGTTGTGCAGACCAACGGCGGGAAATTCCCGTACGAGCTGCGCGTAGCGGATTACGATGGCTACAACCAGTTTGTGGTACACCGTTCACCGGAACCACTGATGTCCCCGGCCTGGTCGCCGGACGGCAGCAAACTGGCGTACGTGACCTTTGAAAGCGGCCGCTCTGCGCTGGTGGTTCAGACCCTGGCTAACGGTGCTATCCGTCAGATCGCCTCGTTCCCGCGCCACAACGGTGCACCGGCGTTCTCACCGGACGGCAGCCGTCTGGCCTTCGCGCTGTCTAAAAGCGGCAGCCTGAACCTGTATGTGATGAATCTGGGCTCTGGCCAGATTACCCAAATCACCGACGGGCGCAGCAACAATACCGAACCGACCTGGTTCCCGGATGGCCAGTCTCTGGCGTATACCTCCGATCAGGGTGGCCGGCCACAGATTTATAAAGTCAGTGCCAGTGGCGGTGCGTCACAGCGTCTGACATGGGAAGGCTCTCAGAATCAGGATTCTGAAGTCAGCTCTGATGGTAAATTCCTGGTGATGGTGAGCTCAAACAACGGTGCTCAGCATATCGCCAAACAAGATCTCGGATCGGGTGCCGTTCAAGTTTTAACCGGCACCTTCCTGGACGAAACGCCTAGTATTGCGCCAAATGGCACCATGGTGATCTATAGCTCCACGCAAGGTATGGGCTCCGTGTTGCAACTGGTATCGACTGATGGGCGTTTTAAAGCGCGTCTTCCGGCAACTGATGGACAGGTCAAATTCCCTGCCTGGTCGCCGTATCTGTGATGCATGTGTAAATATGTATGGCAAACTATAAAAGGATTAAAGAAATGCAACTGAACAAAGTGCTGAAAGGGCTTCTGCTGGCACTGCCAGTCCTGGCTGTAGCAGCTTGTAGTTCTAACAAAAGCGCAAACAACGACCAATCTGGTCTGGGCGCTGGCGCTGGCACTGGTACAGAAAACGGCAGCAGCAACCTGTCTTCTGAAGAACAAGCTCGTCTGCAGATGCAAGAACTGCAGAAGAACAACATTGTTTACTTCGGTCTGGACAAGTATGACGTGAGCTCTGAGTTCGCTCAGATGCTGGACGCACACGCTGCATTCCTGCGTAACAACCCGTCTTACAAAGTGACCGTAGAAGGCCACGCGGATGAGCGCGGTACGCCGGAATACAACATTGCCCTGGGTGAGCGTCGTGCTAACTCCGTGAAAATGTACCTGCAAGGTAAAGGCGTTTCAGCTGACCAAATCTCTATCGTTTCTTACGGTAAAGAAAAACCAGCAGTACTGGGCCACGACGAAGCGGCTTATGCTAAAAACCGTCGTGCAGTTCTGGTTTACTAAGAGAATCGCATGAACAGTAACTTCAGACGTCACTTGTTGAGTCTGTCGTTACTGGTTGGCGTAGCGGTCCCATGGGCCGCTACTGCCCAAGCGCCAATCAGTAATGTCGGCTCCGGCTCGGTCGAAGACCGTGTCACCTCGCTTGAGCGCATCAGCAATGCTCAAGGCCAGCTTTTAAACCAACTCCAGCAACAACTCTCTGACAATCAGCGCGATATTGACTCGCTCCGCGGGCAAATCCAGGAAAGCCAATATCAACTGAATCAGGTCGTTGAACGCCAAAAGCAAATCTATCAACAGATGGATAGCATCAGCCAGGGCGGCGCTCAGAGCTCTGCTGCCGCAGCGGGTGCCGCGGGTGGAGCAGCAGCGGCTGCGTCCTCCGAAGGCGCTGACAATGCGTCTGCGGGCGCTACAGCAGCTGCACCGGCCAGCTCGGGTGATGAAAACAGCGACTACAACGCCGCTGTTTCATTGGCGCTGGAAAAAAAACAGTATGACCAGGCAATCTCCGCTTTTCAGACCTTCGTAAAACAGTACCCAAAGTCTACTTATCAGCCTAATGCCAACTACTGGCTGGGGCAGTTGTATTACAACAAGGGTAAGAAAGACGATGCGGCTTACTATTATGCGGTCGTGGTGAAGAATTACTCAAAGTCACCTAAGGCTCCGGACGCCATGTACAAGGTGGGTATCATCATGCAGGAAAAAGGGCAGGCCGATAAAGCCAAAGCCGTGTTCCAACAGGTGATTAAACAATACCCAACCAGTGCGGCGGCCAAACAGGCGAAAAGTCGCGTAGCCGGTTAGTCAGAAAAAAAATGAGCCCAGAAGTTAGTCGATTTGACCGCTTTCTGGGCTCATTCGCGTGAAGAACAAGCAGTTGAACCCCTTGTTCAAAAATTTAGGTTGCGCTGCCAAGATAAATTAGTAATATATGCCGCCGTTGCCAAGACATCTTGCAAGATGTTAAAGCAGCAAGGAAATTGGGTCGTTAGCTCAGTTGGTAGAGCAGTTGACTTTTAATCAATTGGTCGCAGGTTCGAATCCTGCACGACCCACCAATTTCTGAAATAGGAAATGAAGTGAAATCGTAAGGGTGAGAACCGTAAAGGTTCGAGTCTCGCAAAGCGAGACAACATCACGAAGTGATGGCCCGAAGGGTGAGGCGCAAGCCAAATAATCCTGCACGACCCACCAATTTCTGAAGTAGTAGCAGTAACCACGTCAGTGGGTGATTAGCTCAGTTGGTAGAGCATCTCCTTTACACGGAGGGGGTCGGCGGTTCGAGCCCGTCATCACCCACCACTGCTGTGGGTCGTTAGCTCAGTTGGTAGAGCAGTTGACTTTTAATCAATTGGTCGCAGGTTCGAATCCTGCACGACCCACCATTTTTAGATGTGATTACGATGTGGAATCGTCAGGGTGAGAACCGTAAAGGTTCGAGTCTCGCGAAGCGAGACAACATCACGCAAGTGATGGCCCGAAGGGTGAGGCCAAAGGCCGAATAATCCTGCACGACCCACCATTTCAGAATTGTTTTTCCTCAATCCAGGCTTCGGTTTGTATTGGCTGTTCAGCAGTAAACCACGTCAGTGGGTCGTTAGCTCAGTTGGTAGAGCAGTTGACTTTTAATCAATTGGTCGCAGGTTCGAATCCTGCACGACCCACCATTCTTGCAGCGAGTTCCTCTCCTGCTTACGCGGTTCAGCAGTAAACCACATCAGTGGGTCGTTAGCTCAGTTGGTAGAGCAGTTGACTTTTAATCAATTGGTCGCAGGTTCGAATCCTGCACGACCCACCATCTCGCATAGTCCCTCAGTACTTCCCCAGAATTAAAAATCATATAGCACGAATCGCGTAAGCCAGAAGCTGCGCTCAGGTCCGACAAAATCTCCGGTACGATCCACCCTCCGCCATTTTGGTTGGCACGCGTAATCCATTCTCTCTATCACGAAAGCACTTTGCCCCTGCAGATCTCTCGCTTTGATCAAAAATTCAATCCATTAAACTTCATTGGCGTGATATTGAAAATATCAGCGGACTTTTCGCTCAGTTTTAGGTATTTTGTTTAGTATATAAAACGAAGGGGGTTGCGATGGGGACTACCCGGGCAGCAGACACCCAGCCTAGCACAGAGATTGCAGCGATGAGTGAAATGTTTGATGTTAATGCGGCGGTGTACCCGTTCCCGCCGAAACCCGTACCGCTGGACGTAGCGCAAAAGGCGTTTTATCGCGAGAAGATTAAAACCCTGCTCAAACAGCGCAATGCGGTAATGGTGGCCCATTATTACACCGATCCTGAAATCCAGGCGCTGGCGGAGGAAACCGGCGGCTGTGTGGCGGACTCGTTGGAAATGGCGCGCTTTGGCAGTAATCACCCGGCTTCGACCTTATTGGTCGCCGGCGTGCGCTTTATGGGCGAAACCGCCAAAATCCTCAGCCCGGAAAAACAGGTGCTGATGCCGACGCTGCACGCAGAATGCTCGCTGGATCTTGGCTGTCCGGAAGAAGAATTCCATGCATTTTGCGACAGCCACCCCGATCGCACCGTGGTGATCTACGCTAATACCTCGGCGGCGGTAAAAGCTCGCGCGGACTGGGTAGTTACCTCCAGTATCGCCGTTGAACTGATTGAGCACCTCGACAGCCTGGGCGAGAAAATCATCTGGGCCCCGGACCGTCACCTGGGCAACTACGTGCAAAAGCAGACGGGCGCCGACGTATTGTGTTGGCAGGGGGCCTGTATCGTCCATGACGAGTTTAAAACCCAGGCACTGATGCGCATGAAGGCCTTATACCCTGACGCGGCGATACTGGTGCACCCTGAGTCGCCACAGGCGGTGGTTGATCTGGCCGATGCGGTAGGCTCAACCAGCCAATTGATACAGGCGGCGAAAACTTTGCCTAATCCGCAACTGATTGTCGCCACCGATCGCGGTATTTTTTATAAGATGCAACAGGCCTGCCCGGACAAGGAGCTTTTTGAAGCGCCGACCGCCGGTGAAGGCGCCACCTGTCGCAGCTGTGCGCACTGCCCATGGATGGCGATGAACGGCCTGAAGGCGATTGCCGACGGGCTGGAGCAGGGCGGTGCACTGCATGAGATCCACGTGGATGCGGCGTTACGTCAAAAGGCGTTAATCCCGCTGAACCGGATGTTGGATTTTGCTGCCCAATTAAAAATGCAGGTAAAAGGGAACGCTTAACCGTTTAATAAGGATAATAAAATGAGCTTTTTCAGTACCAGCAATATCTTGGTGCATATCCCGCTGGGCGCGGGGGGTTATGATCTGTCGTGGATTGAGGCGATCGGCACCTTGTTCGGTTTGTTGTGTATCTGGTATGCCAGCAAAGAGAAAATCATCAATTACCTGTTCGGCCTGATTAACGTCACGCTGTTCGCGGTGATTTTCTTCCAAATCCAGCTTTACGCCAGCCTGCTGCTGCAGCTGTTCTTCTTTGTTGCCAATATCTACGGCTGGTACGCCTGGAGTCGCCAGACGCAGGATAATCAGGCCGAGCTGAAGATTCGTTGGTTATCGTTGCCGAAGGCATTGGGCTGGGCGGCGGTCTGCGTGATCGGCATTGCGCTGATGACCTTTAATATCGACCGCGTTTTCGCCTGGTTGACCCAGGTTGCGGTGACGGTAATGCAGGGATTGGGCCTCAGCGTGCAAATGCCTGAGTTGCAACCGGACGCCTTCCCGTTCTGGGATTCAGCGATGATGGTGCTGTCGATCGTCGCGATGATTCTGATGACGCGCAAGTACGTGGAGAATTGGTTGCTGTGGGTGGTGATTGACGTGATCAGCGTGGCGATTTTTGCCTATCAGGGCGTTTACGCCATGGCGCTGGAATACGTGATCCTGACGCTGATTGCGCTGAACGGTTCCTGGCTGTGGATCAAAAGCGCCGGCAACAACCAATCGCGGCCTTTGTCTTCCGCTCCTTAAAATATCGCCGGGGCGCCCTATAAGGCGCCCCGATGGTGTTAATGATGATGGCCCAGATGGGAATGCGAACCGGAATGTGAGTGGTCACTCGGCTCGGGAGCCCGGTTAATTCCGCAGTCGGGCGTATCGCAATGCTGGTATTCCATTTGAATGGTCACGTGGCCAATCCGGTAGTGTTCCAACAGATAGCCCTGAATGCGGCGCAGCAAGCCATCATGGTCATTCGGCGGTATCACCTGCGCATGCAACGTCATCAGCTTCTGTTCACCAATCTGCCAGACGTGGACATGGTGGATGTTGCGCACCTCAGGAATATTCAGGCACAGGTCTTTTTGCAGTTTGGCGATATCCACTTCTTGCGGCGTCCCCTCCAGCAGCTCGTGGAAGCTCTCCTTCAGCAGCCGCCAGGCACTGCGTATCACCAGGCAGGACACCAGCACCGACAGTATCGGGTCGATCGGCGTCCAGCCGGTGGTCAGGATCACAATCGCTGCGGCAATGGCCCCCACCGACCCCAGTAAATCCCCCAACACGTGCAGTGCCGCGGCCCGCACGTTGATGTTCTTCTCTTCGCTACCGCGGTGCAGCAGCCAGAAGGCGAACAGGTTAGCCAGCAGCCCCGCAATGGCGATAATCAGCATCGGCGTACCCATCACCGGCTGTGGCTCGAAGAAACGCCGTATCGCCTCCCACAGGATGAATACCACGATCACCAACAGCGCGGCGGCGTTGAGGAAGGCCGCGAGGGTGGTCAGGCGCAGATAACCAAAGGTATGGCGTGCATTGGGCTTGCGCTGCGAGAAGTGCACCGCCATCAAGGCGACCAGCAACGCAGCAGCGTCGGTGAGCATATGGCCGGCATCGGCCAGCAGCGCCAGTGAACCTGAAATTAACCCACCGATCACTTCGGCGATCATAAATACCGCAGTGACTAAAAAAGCGGTCAGTAGGCGTTTACTATTACTGTCTTTCGGTAGGTGTACGTGCGGGCTATCCGACATTATTCATCCTTATGGTGCATAACAATAGACGACGCGTTAGCGCTGACCAGACCATCCAGTTCTATCAGTATCTGTTCCACTAACGCACTTAATTCAGTATAGGTGGCCTGAAGCAATGTTCCTTCACGCCCGCTGTCCACCAGTTGTTGACACAGGCTGGCTGCCGCCGGCAGTTGCAGCATCAACAGGCTGCCCTTAATGCGGTGCGCGGCTTGCCCAAGCTGCAGCCAGTCCTTGCTCTGGACCGCCTGCTCAAGCCGCTGCTGGTCCTGCCGCAGCGTTGTCAGCAGCGTTGTCGCCAGACGCTGGATCATCGGTCGGTCATTACCGGCCATATCGGCCAGGGACTGCTGAAGGTCAGTAAGGACTAACTGCTGCTCCAGCGCCTGGGATTGCTGTGGCAACGTCTGGGCGAGTGCATCCAGTGAAATGGGCTTGGTTAAAAAGCGATCTATGGCCACCAGCTCCGGCGGGATACGGGTAAATTCCTGCACGTCCGCCGAGCAGAGGATAATTTGGCAAGCCGGACGATGATGGCGCTGCTCGTCACGCCTTATCAGCCTCGCCAGCGTCAGGCCATCCGGACGCGGCATATTGTAATCAATAAACAGCAGGTCAAACGGCTGCTGACGATGGGCTTTCAACAGCGGGTAACCCTGCTCGAACAGCGTCGGCTGCAGGCCGAAGTGGCGCAGCTGTCGTTCCATCAGCAAGAGATTGGTGGGGTGATCGTCGATCAGCGCCACGCGCAAGGTCGGCGGGGGCAAATTGAGCGGCATATCGGCCTGCTGTACCGCCGAGCCAAGGGCGACCTGGCTGACCGGGACGGATAGGGTAACTTCGGTACCGATGCCTAACTGCGAGTGCAACTCTATCCTGCCGCCCATTTGCTCGATGATTTCCTTGCAGATAGACAGCCCGAGCCCGGTTCCCTGCATGGACACGCGCTGTGCGCCGCGTGCGCGGTAAAACGGCTGAAACAACTTGTCGATCTCATCGGCGGCGATGCCACAACCGCTGTCGGTCACCGTCAGTGACAGTTCCCCCAGTGGCCCAGACTGTTCACGCCAGCCGAGACTGACCTGAATGCTGCCGCGCGGGGTGAACTTAATGGCATTATTTATCAGGTTGTTAGCGACCTGAAGTAAACGCTCACCATCGATAACAACGGCGGCTGGTAAGTTGTCGCTCGCACTCACGCCGAAGGTTACCGGGCGTTCACCGATCAGTGGCCGGTACAGGGCACTGATGTGGTCAATCCAGGGTTGCAGGGCTACGGCCTTGGGCACCAGGGTCAGCGAGCCGGTAGCCAGCCGGGCATGGTCTTGCAAGTCATTGAGCAGGTTGAGCAATGATGATGCCGAGCTGTAGATGACCGGCAGCCCCTCGGGAGTCGGCTGGCGCTTTAGCTCCAGTTCCAGCAAGCCAAGAATGGCGTGCATCGGGGTGCGCAGCTCGTGGCTGACGGTGGCCAGAAACTTGCTCTTCATTCGGTTTTCGGCTTCGGCATGCCGACGTGCCTGTTCAATCACTTCCCGTTCGCGTGTTTCGCGTCTTTGCAGGATAAAACGGCGCAGGGTCAGCCCCAGCAGCAGCAGGATCGCCGCAACCAGCAATGCCAGCAGCCAGGTGGTTTGCGGCTGCATA
Organism: Serratia sp. OS31; assembly: GCF_014164835.1. Classification (NCBI taxonomy): domain Bacteria; kingdom Pseudomonadati; phylum Pseudomonadota; class Gammaproteobacteria; order Enterobacterales; family Yersiniaceae; genus Serratia; species Serratia sp. OS31. The sequence continues at coordinate 128,362 of NZ_JACJFQ010000014.1, forward strand.
CGGTTTTCATTCACGGCGTCGATCAGGTTGCTGCGATCGACAATCCACTCATCGCGCAGTGACTGCAGCGTTTCCGACGGGATTTGCATCAGGTTCTTGTCGAGAATAGCCAGCAGCAAAGGTTGATCCTGCTGCACACCGAAGGCTACCGGATAGGCGATATTATTGGCGGCGAAGGCCAGCTTTATCGCCCCGGAGTAACGCGACAGCGCGACAAAATTTGCCGAAATCACATTATCCACCAGCGCATCCAACTGGCCGTTAGCCAGGGCGTCATACATGGCTTTGCTGTCGGCAAAACGGATCTGTTCTTCATTGGCGGGCACCAGGCCCTGCGCCAAATCGCCCTGCAACACGCCGATACGTTTACCGGCCAGATCGCTCCAGGTGGAAATGCCGTTGTCGTGCTGACCCACATACACCCCCCACAGTGAACGGTGGATGGGCATACTTGCGCTGTAACGCGCTTTAACCCCACGCGCCAGTGGCAAAGCGGTACGAAAGCTGGCCTGGCCGGACTGTACCAGTTGATCCGCCTGTTCGGCATTGCGCGCCCAGAGTGGAACAAAGCGCAACCCGGTGTTTTGCGCGATGATATTCAAAATGTCGATGGCATAACCGCGCGCTTGTCCACCGGAACCGCGGTAAGCGAAGGGGAAGTTATTCTCGATAGCGGCGTAATAGACGGTGGGGTGAGTTTTCACCCAGCTTTTCTCCATCTGCGTCAGATCGGCGTTGCCGGTATCGAGATAGCTGGGGATCTTTTTACTCCAGCGGCTTTGGATGGCATTCATCAACTCCATCGGGGTGTCGGCGATGGCCACGTTGAGGGTCTCGATCAGCGCCGGGTTGGCGGCGGCAAATACGAACGACAGGTTGCCGAGGTTGAGGGTACTTTCGATCTGATAAAGCTGGCCGAGCTGCAGTTGGTCGATGATAAAGCTGGCGCTGGCTTCATCGGCAATAAAGTAGTCGCTGCTGCCGTTGAGCAGGGCATACACCGCCTGAAGGTTGTTGTCATAGCGCTGGACGTGGGACGACACCGTCTTTAGCGCATTGCCGGCCTGCATATCGGTCAGGGTACTGATCGCCACCCGGGCATTGGTGGAGTTGAGCATCACTTTGCGATCGTTGCTGCGATCACGCAGCACGCGCAGGTTACTGACGTAATAAGGCTGAGAAATTTTCAGGCCGTGCAGCGCTTCGTTTTGCGGAATGCCGTACACCAGATCGACTGTCCCGTCATGCAACGCTTGCTCAAGCTTCGCCAGGTCTGAGAAGCCGTAGATCTGAAAGTGGATGCCGGTGACCTGCTGAACATAGCCCAGGTAGTCGGCATTCAGACCGTAAAGATCGTCATCCACAATAATGTTATAGGGGCTGGTATTTTCACTGATGATACCGATGCGCAGCGTCGCGTCGCGCCAGGGATTTTTCTCGCTGGCGATCAGCAGGTCGGGCGGGATATTCAGGTTGCTGACCAATTGATAGCGTACCGGCTGCACCGCGTGTGCCAGGCTGCAGACGCACAGCAGCAGGGTTAACAGCAGCAAAAGCGCACGCATCATGGTGCCAGCTCTTTAAACACCGCCACCAGCTCCAACAGATTACTGGCGCCGGTCTTACGCAGAATATTCTTCTTGTGGGTACTGACGGTTTTGTTGCTGATGTTCAGCATTTCGGCGATTTTCAGATTGGACAAGCCTTTGCTGAGCAGCCCGAGCACCTGCAGTTCTTTTGGCGTCAGCAGCGTGCCTTCTGCCGGCAGCGCCTCTTCGGTCATGGCGGCGGCGGGAAAGCTCAAGCTTCCATCCAGTACGGTTTCAATCGCCAGCACCAGATCTTCAAGGCGGCTGCCCTTGTGCACAAATCCGTTGGCACCGGCCGAATAGGCCATGCGGGCGTAGATATCCTCTTCCTGTGCGGTATAGATCAGGATCGGCTGCTGCGGATAGTGGCGGCGGATTTTTTTCAATAATTGCAAACCGTCCACCTGTGGCAGACCGATATCGAGGATCACCAGCGCAAAGTCGGCCGTGGCCAATTGGGCCAGAGCCTGAACGTCGTCTTGCACCGCCTGCAGGTGATAGCGGCGGGATGACTTGATTAGCGCCGCTTCCAGTGCGACATGAACCACCGGATGGTCATCAACTAATAACAAAGAGGGCATGGCTTGGCTCGAGTAACAGTATCCTGGCCGTTAGCATAACGAAAAAGGAGCCACTGCGCTCCCCCGATGAAACAGCACAATCTACTGTTAATTTAGAGGTTCATTCGGCACGTGGCAAAGGTGATTTACAGCGTTACCCGCAGAGGCTAAATTGGTTAGATCTATGCTCTGCGAAATACCGCCTCTCGATACCGAATGGAAAAGTTATGAATTACCAAAACGACGATTTACGCATTAAAGAAATTAAGGAACTCCTGCCACCGGTGGCCCTGTTAGAGAAGTTTCCGGCTACTGAACGTGCAGCAGAGACGGTGTCAAAGGCACGCAGTGCCATTCATCAGATCCTTCGCGGCAGTGACGATCGCCTGCTGGTGGTTATCGGCCCTTGTTCAATCCACGACACCAAAGCGGCGAAAGAGTATGCCGGTCGCCTGCTGTCGCTGCGTCAGGAACTGAGCGGCGAGCTGGAAGTGGTGATGCGGGTTTATTTTGAAAAGCCGCGTACCACCGTGGGCTGGAAAGGGTTGATCAACGATCCGCAAATGGATAACAGCTTCCAGATCAACGACGGTCTGCGTCTGGCCCGTAAGCTGCTGCTGGATATTAACGATACCGGTTTGCCGGCGGCGGGCGAATTCCTCGACATGATCACCCCGCAGTATCTGGCGGATCTGATGAGCTGGGGTGCGATCGGCGCACGCACCACTGAATCACAGGTGCACCGTGAGCTCTCTTCCGGCCTGTCTTGCCCGGTTGGCTTCAAAAACGGTACCGACGGCACCATCAAGGTTGCCATTGACGCCATCAATGCTGCCAGCGCACCACACTGTTTCCTGTCGGTGACCAAGTGGGGCCATTCAGCCATTGTGAACACCAGCGGCAACGGTGATTGCCACATTATTCTGCGCGGTGGCAAAGAGCCGAACTACAGTGCGGCGCACGTGAAAGAAGTCAAAGAAGGCCTGGTCAAAGCGGGCCTGCCGGCGCAGGTGATGATCGATTTCAGCCATGCCAACAGCAGCAAGCAGTTCAAAAAACAGCTGGAAGTGAATGCAGACGTTTGCAAGCAGATTGCCGGCGGTGAAAAGGCGATTATGGGCGTGATGATTGAAAGCCATCTGGTGGAAGGCAACCAGAATCTGGAAAGCGGCGATCCGCTGGTTTACGGCAAGAGCGTCACCGACGCCTGCATCGGTTGGGAAGACACCGAAACCGTGCTGCGCGAGCTGGCGACAGCGGTGAAAGCGCGCCGCGGCTGATAAAGTGGATATCTATAGGGCCTCGTAAAG
>NZ_JACJFQ010000015.1:0-123033 GCF_014164835.1 Serratia sp. OS31
TGACTTATTGCTTGGTCACTCTTCAAGACTTGATATTTTTTTGAACCCGAAGGTTCTGGATATCGTCTTGTGGAGTGCCCACACAGATTGTCTGATAAATTGTTAAAGAGCGTTCGTTACTAAGATATTTCTCGGTAACGCGGGAGGTGCATATTACGCTTTCCCGCTGAAGAGTCAAGCTTTTTTCTTATTAAGAAACGGTGTTTTCACCGGCTTGATTCTTCCTGGCTGGGCGACTGGCTCTCGTTAGAGGAGTCGTTGTTCCCGGTCAGTGGAGGCGCATTATAGGGAGTTCTCAGAAGGCCGCAACCCCTAATTTCAATATTTTTTCCGACCGTTGAACATTTAACCAAAACAGCCTTAAAGAGGCAGTTTTTTCAACGATTTAAAGCCATATCCCTGCAGAACGGGCAATAAAGCGTCAGTATCTTCATTTAACGCCATGCAATACGCCAGATTCTCTTCCTGCGTCGACACCAGATTTTCCTGCGTCGAAATCAGCCATGCGGTACGACGGGCAATCGCCGCGCCGGAATCGATCAGTCGGGTTCCCTCAGGCAACACCTGCATCAGCTCTTCTGCTAATAAAGGGAAATGGGTGCAACCGAGTACCACGGTATCCGGTGGCTCGCGCATGCTCAGCCATGGATGGAGAATTTTCTTCAGCGCCGGCAGCGGTACGGCTTCGCCATGCAGCTTGGCTTCAGCCAGTTCCACCAGCTCAGAGGAGCCAAGCAGCTCGATCTTGCAATCGGTAGCGAAACGGGCGATCAGCTCATGGGTATAAGTACGCTGTACGGTACCGCGGGTAGCCAGCAGGCCCACCACACCATTGGCGGTCAGGCGGGCTGCGGGCTTGATGGCAGGCACCACGCCGACAACCGGGAAGGTAAAGCGTTCGCGCAGGGCCGGCAGGGAGACCGTACTGGCCGTGTTACAAGCGATGATGACTATCGCCAGAGGATGCCGGTGCTGCACCGCGCTGACAATCTCCAGCACGCGCTCAACAATAAACTCTTCGGATTTCTCGCCGTAGGGAAACGCCACATTATCGAAGGCGTATATATAGTGGAGGTCCGGCAGCAATTGCCGAACCTCTTGGTACACCGATAACCCGCCGACGCCGGAATCAAATACCAGCACCGTCGGACGGGCCGTAGCAGGGGTGTTAGAAGGTATAGCTTCCAGTGAGGTAGTATTCTCTTCCTGGAGTAGCGTAGCCATAAGCCGTCTCATAATCTTTATCAAACAGGTTGGCGATTCTACCACGAACTGTCAGATGAGATGTGACCGGATACGAAACTGCGAGATCCCACAGGCTGACACCGCCGAGTTTGACGCTTTGCTCTGGATAGGTGCTGTAGTCTTTATCATAACGCTCACCCAGGTATTGATAGGTGACCGCCCAGTCAAAATCATAGACCTGCCAATCCAGCTCATACTTCACCTGCTGTTTGGCACGACGCAACAGCACTTCGTTGGTTTTGGCATTGCGCGGATCGACATAGTCGTAACCAATGTGATGGGTTAACGGCCCCGTGTCGAATGAAGCCGTTGCTTCAATACCTTTAATAGTGGCTTTGCCAACATTGTAATAAACGTAGTTGGTCTCGCCGGTGGAATCAATCAGGTTATCAATGTCGTTGCGGTATCCGGACACGCGCCAGGTTACCGGCCCGGTCAAACCTTCAAAGCCCCCTTCCCACTGCTTGCTTTCTTCCGGCTTCAGATCGGTATTATTGCCGAAGTTGCCATACAGCTGACCCATATTAGGGGCTTTGAATGCCGTGCCGTAGGAAGCGATGAAACGGTACCCTTCAATGAACTCCCAGCCCGCGCTGGTTTGCCAGGTGCCATGCCAACCGAATTCTGAGTGATCGTCGCCGCGAACCGCCCCTTCCAGGGTGACCGGCCCGACCAACTGCTGCGCAGTAAGATAAACACCGGCGTTGCGCTGCGTTTTCTCACCGTTAACCGTGGTGGAGTCTGGCTTGATTTGCTGATGTTGCCAGTCAATCCCTGAGCTGACCGTACCCTGACCCACCTGAAGGGTATTTCCCCATTGCAGGTTGTACTGCTCGGAGTCAACCAGGCTGGCTGAGCTGTCATGCATGCCGCGACGTGGATCGTAATCATAATCCTTGCTGTGGCTGTAGCTGCCAATCAACTGCGTTGCGTAGATACCTTCCTTATAACGCAGGCCGGTATCCCAGGTCTGGCTATACAGCTTACGGGTATCAACCAGCGCGCTGGTTGGCGAAGAGTAATAAGCGTCGTAAGCCGTGCGGTTGTCATAACCGTAACCACGAACAAAACCGCTGATAGCCTCGTTGAACTGATGATCAACAGCGCCGTACAACGACTTGCTCATAAAGCCGTCGCGATCCTGCTGGCTTTGCATGCCGGTACTGCCGTAGGCCACCACATCATAGCCTTTGGTATAGGTGTAGTTACCGGCGACCGTGGCAACCGTGCTGTCGCCCAGCTGTTGCTGAGTAGACGCGTCATAGGCCTGGTAGCCGTTAGACCCCACACCGGCGGAAAGCGTAGTGCCGTTCTTTTCGCGGGTGGTAATAATGTTAACCACGCCGCCAATGGCATCGGAGCCATAAACGGCCGAACGTGGGCCACGAATATATTCAACTTTCTGCACCAGCGAGATCGGGATCTGGCTGAGATCGGAAGAGCCGCTGATACCGGCCTGATTAAGACGAATACCGTCAATCAGTACCAGCACGTGGCTGGAATTGGTGCCGCGAATGAACAGCGAGCTTTTTTGCCCCAGACCACCGTTTTGCCCCACGTCTACGCCCGGCAGGCGGCGCATCACGTCGGTCAGGCTTTTTGCCTGCCAGCGGTCGATTTCATCACGGGTGACGACGGACGTGGGTGCCAGCACGGAAGAAACCGGCTGTGGGAAGCGGTTGGCGGAAACCACCAGATTATCGCTGTTATTGGCTGTGGTGTTGTCTTGCGCCCATCCAGAAAAAGCCGTGACGGAGGAAACCACCGCCAGCAGCGTATTTTTTGTAATTGTCATGAAAAAGCATCCAAACTTAATTGGCGGATGCCGCAGGATCATGGCCGGTATTTCGCGACGGCCACGGACATTGCGACGTAACACCGGCAGGTCTTCGGGCTTGGGAGTTGCAGGCGGCCTCTTGGCTACCCGCACCGGGCGATGACTTCCCGTCCTGCAATGGACAGTGTCTGCGTAAAACGCTATCGCCGTGACTTCCCCTTACCGCTGCGCGTCAGCTCCGGATTCACACCGGATTCCCTTTTCACTCGCTGCTTGAGGCCGGACGACAATGCTACGATCAATGTAAATAGATGTCTAGACTGCTATCAATGTTACAAATAATAAACAAGACAAAACTGGACTTCACGGACTGATTCCCTACAATCCCCGCTGATCAAATTTGCCTGACGAGAAGAAACATGACGCCCGAGAATTTGCCTATTGAACGTTACGATGACCAACTGGCGGAAAAAACTGCCCGGCTGAAGACGCTGATGTCACCGTTCACGGCACCCGAGCCGGAAGTGTTCCGCTCGCAAGTCGAACACTACCGCATGCGCGCCGAATTCCGCATCTGGCATGATGAAGACGAGATGTACCACATCATGTTTGACCAGCAGACCAAGCAACGCATCCGCGTCGAGCAGTTTCCTGCCGCCAGCGAATTGATTAACCGCCTGATGAGCGCACTGATCGCCGCCATCAAGCCGGATCCTATTTTGCGCCGCAAGCTGTTCCAGATTGATTACCTGTCTACGCGCAGCGGCAAAATCATCGCCTCGCTGCTGTATCACCGTAAGCTGGACGACGAATGGCAGCGGCAGGCAGAAAAGCTGCGGGATGATCTCCGTGCCCAGGGCTTTGACCTGCAGTTGATTGGTCGCGCGTCGAAGATGAAAATCATGCTGGATCAGGATTATGTAGACGAAGTCCTGCCGGTCGCCGGCCGCGACATGATTTACCGTCAGGTGGAAAACAGCTTTACCCAGCCGAATGCGGCGATGAACATACAGATGCTGGAATGGGCGCTGGACGTGACCGCCGGCTCTAAAGGCGATCTGCTGGAGCTGTATTGCGGCAACGGCAACTTCTCCCTGGCGCTGGCGCGTAACTTCGAGCGGGTGCTGGCCACAGAAATAGCCAAGCCTTCCGTTGCTGCGGCGCAATACAATATTGCCGCCAATCATATCGACAACGTACAGATTATCCGTATGGCGGCGGAAGACTTTACCCAGGCGATGAACGGAGTACGAGAGTTTAATCGTTTGAAGGGTATCGATCTGAGCAGCTATAACTGCGAAACCATTTTCGTCGATCCGCCGCGCAGCGGGCTGGATGATGAAACGGTAAAAATGGTGCAGGCCTATCCGCGCATTTTGTATATCTCATGCAACCCGGAAACGCTGTGCGCCAATCTGGAGACGTTGCAGGAAACGCATCAAATCAGCCGTCTGGCATTGTTCGATCAGTTCCCGTACACCCATCATATGGAATGCGGCGTACTGTTGGAAAAACGCGTTTAATCCCACAGGGGCGCTACGCTTGCTGCGCCCCTGCTTTTGCCCTTTACGCCGGGGTATTCTCATCCAGCGCCTTGCGCGCTTTCAGCTTCATACCAATCCAGAACACCAGCGCCACGGAAATAATCGCCGGCAGGAAGTTAGAGCCGATCTGCGGGTATTCGGCACGCACTATCGCACTGTACAGCAGCACCCCCAGCAGGAAAGTCGCCGCCGCCAGCTTAGGTATGCCATCCGGCATTGCGCGGTGCAGATAACGTTGATGCAGGCAATACACCGCCAACACCAAGGCAATAATCGGGAAAATCGAAAACGGCACCACCGAGCTGAACAGCGCGGCGAACGAACCGTTGATTGAAAGGCCGGCAATCAACGCCAGCAGTAAGGTGCCATTCTCACGGCCTGGTTTTTCCATCGTTTTCTACCTTTATACGTGGGATACAGAAGTTTTTTCTTGTTCGCGGCGATACCAATAATAAGCGCCTTTGGAAATCATCCGCAGTTGCAACACTAACCGCTCTTCGAGCCGACGCCGCTGATCGATGTCGATATCCAGCGCTTCAGCACCGGCGCTAAAGACAATGGTGACCATCGCTTCCGCCTGCGCTTCGGTGAAACTGCGCGGCATGTGGTTTTCCAGCTCGAGGTAATCCGCCAGTTCGGCGATAAAATGTTGGATCTCACGCGCCACCGCCGCACGAAAGGCCGCCGAGGTCCCGGAACGTTCACGCAACAGCAGGCGGAAGGCGTTGGGATTATTGCCGATAAACTCCATAAAGGTGGAGACCGAGGTGCGGATCACGCTGCCCCCCTTGGCGATACGCTGCCGCGCCTGCCGCATCAGTTGACGCAGCATCAGGCCGCTCTCATCAACCATGGTTAACCCCAGCTCGTCCACATCACGGAAGTGGCGATAAAATGACGTCGGCGCGATACCCGCTTCGCGCGAGACCTCGCGCAGGCTCAGACTGGCAAAGCTGCGTTCGGCGCTCAGTTGGCTGAAGGCCGCTTCGATGAGGGAACGACGAGTCCGTTCTTTTTGTTGTGCTCTGACGCCCATATGCATATCCAGATAAGATCCATTTTGTCAGTCTAACGCCGTAGACCCGGCAATATAGCAAATTTTATTGCAACAGCATTTATACAAACGCGCCCTGTCACAGTTTCAGCCTGCACCATTTGTGCTTTGCCTCAAAAAGCCTAATGGTGATTGGGCACTCAGCGCTATGATGTTAAGATACCGTTGTAATTTTGTATAAGACAGGTCTCTCCCCTATGCAACAGCACTATCAATTTGATGCCATAGTCATTGGCTCGGGCCCAGGTGGTGAAGGTGCCGCTATGGGGTTGGTGAAACAGGGCGCCCGCGTGGCCGTGATAGAACGGTACAATAACGTAGGCGGTGGATGTACCCATTGGGGCACCATCCCATCCAAAGCCCTCCGCCACGCCGTTAGCCGCATTATCGAATTCAACCAAAACCCGCTTTATAACAATTCACGCACGCTCAGCGCGACATTCCCTGATATTTTACGCCACGCCGATAACGTCATTAATCAGCAAACCCGGATGCGTCAGGGATTCTATGAGCGCAACCAGTGCAAGCTGTTTGCCGGTGATGCGCGCTTTATCGACGCCAACACCGTCAGCGTCAGCTATATGGACGGCACCCAGGACACCATCCGCGCCGATCATATCGTTATTGCCTGCGGCTCACGCCCGTACAACCCGTCGAGCGTCGATTTTAACCATCCGCGTATTTATAACAGTGATTCCATTCTCGAACTGAACCACGAACCGCGCCACGTCATCATTTATGGTGCCGGGGTGATCGGTTGTGAATATGCATCTATCTTCCGCGGTTTGAACGTGAAGGTGGATCTGATCAACACCCGCGATCGTCTGCTGGCGTTCCTCGACCAGGAAATGTCGGACTCGCTGTCCTATCACTTCTGGAACAACGGCGTGGTGATCCGCCACAACGAAGAGTTCGAGAAGATCGAAGGCACCGAAGACGGCGTGATTGTTCACCTGAAATCCGGCAAGAAAGTGAAGGCCGATTGCCTGCTGTACGCCAACGGCCGCACCGGTAATACCGATTCGCTGGGGCTGGAGAACGTCGGCCTGGAGTCAGACAGCCGTGGCTTGCTGAAAGTGAACAGCATGTACCAGACCGCGCTGCCGCACATTTATGCCGTGGGTGACGTGATTGGCTACCCGAGTCTGGCATCTGCTGCCTACGATCAGGGCCGCATTGCCGCGCAGGCGATTTCCTCCGGCGAAGCCAGTGGGCACCTGATTGAAGACATCCCGACCGGTATCTACACCATTCCGGAAATCAGCTCCGTCGGTAAAACCGAGCAGGAATTGACGGCGATGAAAGTGCCGTATGAAGTGGGTCGCGCACAGTTCAAGCATCTGGCCCGCGCGCAGATTGCCGGCATGAACGTCGGCAGCCTGAAGATCCTGTTCCATCGCGACACCCTGCAGATCCTCGGGATCCACTGCTTCGGCGAGCGTGCGGCAGAGATCATCCACATCGGGCAGGCGATCATGGAACAGAAAGGTGAAGGCAATACTATCGAATATTTCGTTAATACGACCTTCAACTATCCGACCATGGCCGAAGCCTACCGGGTGGCAGCGCTGAACGGCTTAAACCGCCTGTTTTAACGTGGTGCCCATGTAGCTTTGCATGTGCTCGCGGATCGCCTCGGCCAATTGCTCATAACGACTGCGCAATGGGGAGCCGGGGCGGTACACCAGCGCAATGGTGCGCTTGGGTTCAGGTTTGAAGCAGTCCAGGTAACACACGCCGTCGCGCTCACGCTGCGGCGGTACCGCCAGTGACGGCAACAACGTAATCCCACTGCCCGCCGCGACCATATTACGCAGCGTTTCCAGGCTGGTCGCCCGGAAGTGGGTATCTTCGTCAGCCCCGGCCTGGAAACAAAAGCCCATCGCCTGATCGCGCAGACAGTGGCCATCTTCCAGCATCAACAACTTTTCCCCGGCCAGATCCGGCATCGCCACGCGGTCACGCTGCGACCATGGGTGATCGGAATACACCGCCAACTTCATCGGTTCGTCAAACAGCGGCACTTCAATAAAGGCTTCCGTTTCCTTCACCAGCGCCAGAATGGCGCAGTCCAGTTTACCGCTGTCGAGCTGCGCCAACAGCTGTTGGGTTTGCGCTTCATGCAGGTACATTTCCAGTTTGGGAAAGGTTTTGTGCAGCGTAGGAATGATCTGCGGCAGCAAATAAGGCCCGACGGTGGGGATCAGGCCGATATGCAGCGGCCCGGACATGGCTTCACCTTGCTGGCTGGCCATCTCTTTCAGAACTTTGACTTCGCGCAGCACGGTACGCGCCTGTTCCACCAGCAACAGGCCCGCCTGGGTGAATAACACCTTGCGGCTGGTGCGTTCGAGCAACATCACACCCAGCTCGTCTTCCAGCTTACGGATCTGCCCACTCAGCGTGGGTTGGCTAACATGGCAAGAATCAGCGGCACGGCGGAAATGCCGGTGCTCGGCCAAAGCGACCAGGTACTCTAAATCACGAATATTCATTGTTTCCCTCCAGACCACGATAGCTCATGGCGATAGATAAGATAGCAATGAGCGATTAGATCTATCAAGCCCCGACGTCAATAATGTCACCCAACGAAGCGATACCGCGCTAACAGCTAAAAATTATTTTTCCTAATTAAGGGGTTAATTCATGTTTACCAGTCAAGAAGGCAAAAAAGTTCCTCAGGTTACCTTCCACACCCGTCAGGGCGACCAATGGATTGACGTCACCACTGATGACCTGTTCAAAGATAAAACCGTCATCGTGTTTTCACTGCCGGGCGCGTTTACCCCAACCTGTTCTTCCAGCCACCTGCCGCGCTACAACGAACTGTCCAGCGTATTCAAACAGCACGGCGTTGACAGCATTCTGTGCGTTTCAGTGAACGACACCTTCGTCATGAACGCCTGGAAGGCCGATCAGCACGCAGAGAACATCACCTTCATTCCGGACGGCAACGGCGAGTTCACCAAAGGCATGGACATGCTGGTCGAGAAAGCGGATCTGGGCTTTGGCCCGCGCTCATGGCGTTATTCCATGCTGGTGCGCAATGGCGTGGTGGAAAAAATGTTCGTCGAACCTAACAAGCCGGGCGACCCGTTTGAAGTGTCTGACGCCGACACCATGCTGAAATACCTGGCCCCGGAATTCAAAGTGCAGGAGTCGGTTTCCCTGTTCACCAAACCGGGCTGCCCGTTCTGTGCCAAAGCCAAACAAATGCTGCAGGAACGTGGCATCCAGTATGAAGAGATCGTACTGGGTCAGGACGCCACCACCGTCAGCCTGCGCGCCATCACCGGTCGCGCGACCGTACCGCAGGTGTTTATCGGCGGTCGTCATATCGGCGGTAGCGATGACCTGGAAACTTTCCTGTCAGCCTGATTTATAAGTAATAACAAAGCCAACGTGAACTTTTGGCGGGCTCCGGCCCGCCCTTTTTTTAGCTTTCAGGAGCGGATATGAAACAGTTGAATGTTGACGTCGCGGTCATCGGCGGCGGCACCGCCGGTCTGGGCGCCTATCGCGCCGCCAAGCTTGCCACCCCGAGCGTGGTGATGATCGAGGGCGGAGCTTATGGCACCACCTGTGCCCGCGTTGGCTGCATGCCATCAAAATTGCTGATTGCCGCCGCCGAGGCGGTGCATCAAATCGAGCGGGCACCGGGTTTTGGCGTGTATCCCGCCGGTAAAACCACCATTAACGGCCGTGAAGTCATGGACCGCGTTAAACGCGAGCGCGACCGTTTCGTCGGCTTTGTACTGGAAGGCGTCGACGAGATCCCGGCCACCGACAAAATTCAGGGTTACGCCCGCTTCATCGACGACAATACTCTGCAGGTGGACGATCACACTCGCATTGTGGCGCAACGTATCGTTATCGCCACCGGTTCCCGCCCAAGCTGGCCGGCAGCGTGGAATGCGTTGGGCGACCGATTGATCGTCAATGATGACGTGTTCAACTGGACTGATTTGCCAGACTCGGTGGCCGTGTTCGGGCCCGGCGTAATTGGCCTGGAACTGGGGCAGGCGCTGCATCGCCTCGGCGTCGAAACCAAGGTATTTGGCGTTGGTGGTGCCGTCGGGCCGCTAACCGACAGTACGGTACGCAATTATGCCGCCAAGGCGTTGGGCGAAGAGTTCTATCTTGATGCCGATGTGAAAGTGGACATGATGCAGCGCGAAGGCGACAAGGTCTTTATCCGCTATCAGGGTCTGAACGGCTTACCGCAGGAGATCATGGTGGATTACGTCCTGGCTGCTACCGGTCGTCGGCCGAACGTCGATAATCTGGGCCTTGAGAATACCCGCCTGACGCTCGATGCCAGAGGCGTGCCTCAGGCCGATCGCCTGACGATGCAAACCAGCGTACCGCATATCTTTATCGCCGGTGATGCCAGCAACCAGCTGCCGCTGTTGCACGAAGCCAGCGATCAGGCACGCATTGCCGGAACCAACGCCGGGAGCTTCCCGGAAGTCACTCCAGGCCTGCGGCGCAGCGCGATTTCGGTGGTGTTTTCCGATCCGCAGATCGCCATGGTCGGCTCCACCTTCCGTGAGCTGAATGAAAAATTCAGCGCCTGCGGCTGTTTCGAAATCGGTGAGGTGTCATTCGAAAATCAGGGCCGTTCACGGGTCATGCTGCGTAATAAAGGCATTCTGCACGTCTACGGCGAGCAAGGCACCGGGCGTTTCCTTGGTGCAGAAATGATAGGGCCGGACGTCGAGCATATCGCTCATCTATTGGCGTGGGCGCACCAGCAGAAAATGACCGTCAACCAGATGCTGGACATGCCGTTCTATCACCCGGTGATCGAGGAAGGCCTGCGTACCGCATTGCGCGATCTGCAGTCAAAACTCAAACTGGGCGAGGCCGAGGCAGAGCGCTGCCAACGCTGTCCGGGCGAGTAGCACTTCCAAAAACAAAGGGCGCAGTTCTGCATATGAACTTCGCCCTTTATACATGTCAGAATCAAACGGACTCAGCGTTTAACTCTTTCCATCCATCGACTTCACTATCATTCGCCTTTAATTCCTGCAAAGTAACACTGAAGAAATATCGACGAGGATTCCCGCACATCCAGCAACTGCAATCAGGTGCTGTAGTAACTAATTTACCTGCTCTACGGGCAATTCCCTGCGCCGTAAATGACTCCGGATAAATTATTCCGCCGTAGTAATCTTTACGATTACTTTTTAGACGATAATAGTGATGACGACGTAATCCACGCTTTCTGTTTTTGTACATTGATTTCTCCATATCCGGCAGAGACTTTGTTTGCCTCTGCCTTGCGTATGTAGAAATCAGTAAAAACAGGCACTAACTGTAAATAATGCATAAACATCCTTGTTATTTACTTTGAGTTAAGCCAAACGCTGTTTCGCCGCGACGATCGCGCTAGCGACCTGCTGAGGAGAAACGCCCCCCTTCGCGGAACGTTTATCCAAGCATGATTGAAGTGCCAGAATCGGGTATACGTCGTCACCAATCACCGCGCTGAATTTCTGCAAATCAGTCAACGGCAAGGCTTCCAGCGCTTTCCCCTGGCGGATCGCCTCTACGACTGCTTCACCGACGATATGGTGCGCCTCACGGAATGGCACGCCTTTGGCGACCAGATAATCCGCCAGTTCGGTCGAGTTGGCGTAGCCCTGCTCCGCCGCTTCCTTACAACGCGGACGTTTCACCTGAATGCCATCCAGCACCAGCGCCGCCATCTGCAGACAGTCCATCCAGGTGTCCAACGCATCGAACAGCCCTTCCTTGTCTTCCTGCATATCTTTGTTGTACGCCAGCGGCAGGCCTTTCAGCGTCATCATCATGCCCGTCAGTGCGCCCTGCACACGGCCGCATTTACCGCGGATCAGCTCCAGCGCATCCGGGTTTTTCTTCTGCGGCATCAGCGAGGAGCCGGAAGTCACGCGGTCGGACAAATCGACAAAGGCCGCTTCGCCGCTGTTGAAGAAGATCAGGTCTTCGGCAAAGCGCGACAGATGCACCATGCTGATGGAGGCGTTCGACAACAGTTCCAGCACGTGGTCACGATCGGAAACGCTGTCCAGGCTGTTACGGGTTGCCGAAGCAAAGCCCAGCCAACCGGCCAGTTGCTCACGGTCGATCGGGTACGCGGTACCGGCCAGTGCGCCGCTGCCAAGCGGGCTGACGTCCAGGCGTTGCAGCGTATCCTGCAGACGGCTTTCATCACGCGCCAGCATTTCGACATAGGCCAGACACCAGTGGGCAAAGGTCACCGGCTGCGCACGCTGCAGGTGGGTATAGCCCGGCATGACCGCATCCTGGTTGGCTTCAGCGGTTTCCACCAGCGCCTGTTGCAGTTGCACGATGGCCTGATGCAGCTCACCAATTTGTTGTTTGCACCACAATTTCAGATCGGTCGCGACCTGATCGTTACGGCTACGGCCGGTGTGCAGTTTTTTACCCAGATCGCCGACCTTGTCGATCAGCTTTTGCTCCACCCAGCTGTGAATATCTTCCGCATCGCTGCTGACAATCGCCTGTGGATCGGCCTGCACCTCTTCCAACAGCACGCTCAGCGCCTGTTCCAGCTGTTGCTGCTCGGTCGCCGTCAATACGTTGACGGTCACCAGCGCTTTCGACCAGGCCACTGACCCTACGATGTCCTGTTCTGCCAGGCGATAATCGAAGCGCAGAGAATCATTTAACTGCTTGAACCGCTGATCTGCCGCCTGACTGAACCGTCCGCCCCAAAGTGCCATACCTTACTCCTGAATTTTATGCGAATAAGGGCGCAGCACGCTGCGCCCTTACCAAGTCACGCCGAATAATCAATAAAGTTACTTGTTCTTTTTCTCGTTCAGCGCACGAATGCGTGAAGAGAGCGAGAACAGGCGGATAAAGCCACCGGCATGGCTGTGATCGTAAACTTCGTCTTCGCCAAAGGTGGCGAACTCTTCAGAGTACAGGCTGTTGGCAGATTTCTTCTGAATTGCCGTGACCTGGCCTTTGTATAGCTGCAAAACCACTTCGCCGTTCACTTCTTCGGCCAGTGCCTCAGCAGAGGCTTGCAGTGAACGACGCAGCGGTGCGAACCAACGGCCATCGTACACGACGTAAGCCATTTCCAGGCCCAACTGCTCACGCCATTTGAAGCTGTCGCGATCCAGAACCAACTGCTCAACGCCACGCAGTGCCGCCACCATAATGGTACCGCCCGGGGTTTCGTAGCAACCGCGGGATTTGATGCCCACCAAACGGTTTTCCACGATATCGATACGGCCTACGCCATGTTTGGCGCCCAGCACGTTCAGGGTTTCCAGGCATTTGTACGGGCTCAACGCTTCGCCGTTTACCGCCACTACACGGCCTTTCTCGACGGTGACAGTCACCTGCTCTGGCTGATCCGGAGCTTCCTGCGGATCGACGGTCCAGACCCAGCAGTCTTTATTCGGTGCATTCCACGGGCTTTCCAGCACGCCGCCTTCGGTAGAGATATGCCAGGCGTTTTCGTCACGGCTGTAGATTTTTTCCAGCGACGCCGTGGTCGGGATGTTGCGCTCTTTCAGGTAGTCCAGCAGCGCTTCACGGGAACGCAGGTTCCACTCGCGCCAAGGGGCTACCACTTTCAAATGCGGCGCCAGTGCGGTATAGGTGGTCTCGAAACGCACCTGATCGTTACCTTTACCGGTTGCGCCGTGGCACAACGCGTCTGCACCGACCTTCAACGCCAGCTCAACCTGCGCCTTGGCGATGATCGGGCGGGCCATTGAGGTCCCCAGCAGGTAGCTGCCTTCATACAGGGCGCCGGTTTGCAGCACGGGGTAAACATAATCACGGATGAATTCTTCACGCAGATCAACCACGTGACACTCAGAGGCACCGGATTGCAGGGCTTTTTGCTCCACGCCTTCCAGATCGCTGCGCTCCTGGCCGATATCTGCCACGAACGCCACCACTTCGCAGCCGCCGTAGTTTTCTTTCAGCCAGGGAATGATGGCCGAAGTATCCAGGCCGCCAGAGTACGCCAGAACGATTTTTTTGATGCCTTGGTTTTGCATGGTCTTTTCCTTTTTAATTCTAAATTTAAGCGAGGATCCGGGTGCCAATCGACACGCCGTTAAACAGTGCAGGAAGCTGATCGGCATGGCGCCAACTGGCGATATCTACCGGGCGACCGAGGGTGCGGGCTGCATCGAGTGCCGCATTCACCTTCACCACCATACCATCAGTGATGATGCCCTGGGCAATCAGTTGTTCCGCTTTTTGCGCCGTCATTTCTGCAATGCGCTGCCCTTTTCCGTCAAGGATGCCACTGACATCCGACAGCAGGATCAAGTCCGCACCCAGCGTGGCGGCCAACGCGGTCGCCGCCTGATCGGCGTTTACATTCATTAACTTCCCATCGGCGGTAATCCCGATAGAGCTGATCACCGGCAGATAGCCGGCACCCAGCAGGGTATTGAGCAACGCCGGTGACCCCGGCTGCGCGTTGCCTACGTGGCCAAGCGCCGGATCGAGCGGAGTGACGGTGACGCTGCCGCCGTCCGCCAGGCTCAGGCCTACGGCATTAATCTGGTGTTTGATTGCCCATGCCAGCAAGGTTTTGTTGGCAGTCCCGGCCAGGGCACCGGTGATAATGTCGATCTGATCGGCCGGGGTGACCCGCAGCCCATTTTTCTTCACCACCGGCAGGGAAAGCTGCTTCATCAGTTCGTCCACCACACAACCGCCGCCGTGAACGATAACCAGTGGGCGCTGATGCTGCTGGCGGTAGCTGTCCAACGCGGTAAACAAACGCTCCAGCGCTTCTTCACTGTCTAATAACACGCCACCTAACTTGATAATTAACGGGTTCATCGCTGTTTACATCCCACGCTGGTGATTTATTAAAGTAATGACTGGGTTTCCGGGAACCCAAAACGGATATTCAGGCATTGCACCGCCTGAGCGGCTGCGCCTTTCAACAGGTTGTCTTCCACCGCAACGGCAATCAGGTGTTCGCCCTGCACGGCAAAGCCGATGTCGCAAAACGGCAACCCAACCACTGACTTCAGCGCCGGCACGCCTTTGTCGTACAGCCGCACCAGCGGTTTGTCGTCATAGGCGGCGTGATAAACGGCGGCCACGTCCTGCGCGGTCACGCCGGCTTTAAGGCGACAGGTGATGGTTTCGAGAATACCACGCGGGAAGTTACCCAAATGTGGCGTAAAAATGACCGGCGCCCCCAGATGCGCGACGATTTCCGGATGATGACGGTGGTTGAAAATTCCGTACGGCTGCAGGCTCACCTCACAGAAGCTGGTGGTGACGCTGGCCTTGCGACCCGCACCGCTAACGCCGCTGGTGGCGTTGATGACCGGCCACTGGTCGAGGTTCAACAAACCTTGGTCGATCAGCGGTTTCAGTGCCAGCTGCGCTGCCGTCGGGTAACAGCCCGGCACGGCGATCAGTTGCGCCTGCTTGATTTTGTCGCTCTGCCACTCCGCCAGGCCATACACCGCCTGCTCCAGCAGGTCGGCATGCTGATGTTCAAAACCGTAGTACTGGCTGTAGAAAGCGGCGTCTTTTACGCGGAATGCGCCGGAAAGATCGAACACCACGCAACCAGCGGCTAGGAAAGCCGGCGCGATATCGTGGCTGACTTCATGCGCCGTGGCCAAAAACACCACGTCGATACCTTCAGCCGCTTTCGCAACGTCAACCAGTGGTTGCAACGGCAGATCGACGATGCCTTTTAACTGAGGATGCAAATCGGAAAGCAATTTTCCTGCATCTGCACTTTGCGCTGAAACCGCTAAAGCGGTTATGTTCATGTGTGGGTGACGATTAAGGTACGCCGTGAGCTCCGCTCCGGCATAACCGCTGGCACCGACAATCAGCGTATTCAACATGGGGCCTTTCACCTTCTTGACTTGCGTTTGGTCGTATTCGACTCAGGTTTCCAGGCTCACCAGCGTTGTTTCGCCGTTCACCCACGAGGTCGAGCGTTGATGTTTTTATAATCATCCGGGAATCGGGTTCCCTTACGCTCCAGCTTACTGTATTTTTATTCACAATAACTGCATGAATATTGATACCAACCTAACCAAAGGCTGTCAACAGTGAAGATGAAATTACCTCCATTTATTGAGCTGTACCGGGCGTTGATCGCCACTCCGTCGATCAGCGCCACCGATGGTGCCCTCGATCAGAGTAATGAAGCGTTAATCAACTTGCTGGCCGGCTGGTTTGCCGATTTGGGCTTCCGTGTCGACGTGCAGCCGGTGCCGGACAGCCGCAACAAATTCAACCTGCTGGCAAGCATTGGCGAAGGCAGCGGCGGCTTGCTGCTGGCGGGCCACACCGATACCGTGCCTTATGATGAAGGTCGCTGGACGCGCGATCCTTTTACCCTGACCGAGCACGACAACAAGCTTTACGGACTGGGTACCGCCGACATGAAGGGCTTTTTTGCCTTTATTCTGGATGCGGTGCGTGACATCGATGCCAGCCAATTAACTAAACCGTTGTACATTCTGGCCACCGCAGATGAAGAGACAACGATGGCCGGTGCACGTTACTTCGCCGCCTCGACCAGCATCCGCCCTGACTTCGCAATTATCGGCGAGCCGACCTCGTTGCAGCCGGTGCGTGCGCACAAAGGCCATATGGCCAACGCCATTCGCATCGTCGGTCAATCAGGCCATTCAAGCGACCCGGCGCGCGGTGTAAACGCCATCGATCTGATGCATGACACCATCGGCCGTTTGATGGAGCTGCGTAAAACGCTGCAGGAGCGCTACAACAACCCGGCGTTCGCCGTGCCCTATCCCACCATGAACTTCGGCCATATCAGCGGCGGCGATGCCGCTAACCGCATTTGCGCCTGCTGTGAACTGCATCTGGATATCCGTCCGCTGCCGGGCATGACGCTCGATAACATCAACGAACTGATGCACCAAACGCTGGAACCCATCAGCCAGCGCTGGCCGGGCCGCCTGAGTATTGAGGAACTGCATGCCTCGGTACCGGGCTACGAGTGTCCGACCGATCACCAGATGGTGGCGGTGATTGAGAAGCTGCTGGGTACCCGCACGCAGGTGGTCAACTACTGCACCGAGGCGCCGTTCGTCCAGCAGGTCTGTCCGACCCTGGTGCTGGGTCCCGGCTCTATCGACCAGGCGCATCAGCCGGATGAATACATCGATACCGGCTTTATCGAACCCACGCGCGAACTGTTGGGCCAGTTGGTCAATCATTTCTGTCGTCAATAAACCTGATACAAAGTAGGGGTTATGATTTATCCTTTCCCCTACCTATAAATACGTATTAAACCAATGAAATAAGCCAGACTGATAACCGGCGTGCCGTAATTAAATTTCAGAAAATGCGCCGATTTTGATGTTTTTTTGCTAAAAATAGTGTCAATTGACCATTGGACAGGAACGTGGCGAGATGAAACAGGCGCTCTTCGCCTGACACGTGAAATTTACTTACAAGATAAAAATCATACAGAATTGGGTCAGGGGTTATATGAACGAACAATATTCGGCAATGCGAAGTAATGTCAGTATGCTCGGCAAATTGCTCGGCGATACCATCAAAGAAGCGCTGGGCGAGCATATTCTCGATCGCGTTGAAACTATCCGTAAGCTTTCCAAATCTTCACGTGCAGGCAATGAAGCGCACCGTCAGGAACTGCTTTCCACCTTGCAAAACCTGTCCAACGACGAGTTGCTGCCGGTCGCGCGCGCCTTCAGTCAGTTTCTCAATCTGACCAATACCGCCGAGCAATACCACAGTATTTCACCCAATGGTGAAGCCGCCAGTAACCCGGAAGCGCTGGCCCAGCTGTTCACCCGGCTGAAAGACAAAAAGCTCAGCACCAAAGAGCTGCAAAATGCGGTGTCTCAACTTTCTATCGAGCTGGTGCTGACTGCACACCCGACGGAAATCACCCGCCGCACCCTGATCCACAAACTGGTAGAGGTGAACACCTGCCTCAGCCAGCTCGACCATAACGATTTGGCCGACTACGAGCGCAACAAGATCATGCGTCGCCTGCGCCAGTTGGTGGCTCAATCGTGGCATACCGACGAGATCCGTAAACACCGCCCGTCCCCGGTTGACGAAGCCAAGTGGGGCTTTGCGGTGGTGGAAAACAGCCTGTGGGAAGGGGTGCCGGCCTTCCTGCGCGAATTCAACGAACAGCTGGAAAACTCAATCGATTACAGCCTGCCGGCGGAAGCGGTGCCGGTGCGTTTCACGTCCTGGATGGGCGGTGACCGTGACGGCAACCCGAACGTCACGGCCGAAATCACCCGCCACGTGCTGCTGCTGAGCCGCTGGAAAGCCTGCGATCTGTTCACCCGCGATATTCAGGTGCTGGTGTCCGAATTGTCGATGACCGAATGTACTCCGGAACTGCGTGCACGAGCCGGTGGCGATGAGGTGCAGGAGCCGTACCGCGAAATCATGAAGCAGCTGCGCAGCCAGCTGATGAGCTCTCAGGCTTATCTGGAAGGCCGCCTGAAAGGCGAGCGCGTGCTGAAGCCGCACGACCTGCTGGTGAATAACGAACAGCTGTGGGAACCGCTGTTCGCCTGTTACCAGTCATTGCAGGCCTGCGGCATGAGCATCATCGCCAACGGTCAATTGCTCGATACCCTGCGCCGCGTGCGCTGCTTTGGTGTGCCGCTGGTACGCATCGACGTTCGCCAGGAAAGCACGCGCCACACCGAAGCCATCGCTGAATTGACCCGCTATCTGGGCCTCGGCGACTACGAAAGCTGGTCAGAAGCCGACAAGCAGGCGTTTCTGATCCGCGAACTGAATTCCAAACGCCCGCTGGTGCCGCTGAAGTGGGAACCAAGCGCCGACACCCAGGAAGTGCTGGAAACCTGCCGGGTGATCGCCGAGGCGCCGGAAGGCTCAATTGCCGCCTACGTGATCTCCATGGCGCGCACCCCTTCCGACGTGCTGGCGGTCCATCTGCTGCTGAAAGAAGCCGGTTGCCCGTTCCCGCTGCCGGTCGCGCCGCTGTTCGAAACCCTCGACGACCTGAATAACGCCGACGACGTGATGACCCAGTTGCTGAATATTGACTGGTACCGCGGCTTTATCCAGGGCAAACAGATGGTGATGATCGGCTATTCCGACTCGGCGAAAGACGCCGGGGTGATGGCCGCCTCCTGGGCGCAATACCGCGCTCAAGACGCACTGATCAAAACCTGTGAAAAGGCCGGCGTAGCGCTGACCCTGTTCCACGGCCGTGGCGGTTCGATTGGCCGCGGCGGCGCGCCGGCGCATGCTGCGCTGCTGTCGCAACCGCCGGGCAGCCTGAAAGGCGGTCTGCGCGTGACCGAGCAGGGCGAGATGATCCGCTTCAAATTCGGTCTGCCGGAAGTCACCATCAGCAGCCTGGCGCTGTATGCCGGTGCCATCCTGGAAGCCAACCTGCTGCCGCCGCCAGAGCCGAAAAAAGAGTGGCGTACGCTGATGGACGAACTGTCAGACACCTCATGCAAAATGTACCGCGGCTACGTGCGCGAAAACCCGGATTTCGTGCCTTATTTCCGCGCCGCAACGCCGGAACTGGAACTGGGCAAACTGCCGCTGGGTTCCCGCCCTGCCAAGCGTAAGCCAAACGGCGGCGTAGAGAGCCTGCGCGCCATACCCTGGATCTTCGCCTGGACGCAAAACCGCCTGATGCTGCCCGCCTGGCTGGGCGCCGGTGCCGGTCTGCAGGAAGCGGTGAAGGCCGGCAAGCAGGATCAGCTGGAAGCCATGTGCCGCGACTGGCCGTTCTTCTCCACCCGTATTGCGATGCTGGAAATGGTGTTCGCCAAGGCCGACCTGTGGCTGGCGGAATATTACGATCAACGTTTGGTGGACAAATCACTGTGGCCACTGGGCCAGCAGCTGCGCGACCAATTGGAAAGCGACATCAAGGTGGTGCTGACCATCGCCAATGACGCGCACCTGATGGAAGACCTGCCGTGGATCGCCGAATCCATTGCGCTGCGTAACGTGTACACCGACCCGTTGAACGTACTGCAGGCGGAGTTGCTGCACCGTTCGCGCCAGCAGGAGCATCCGGACGCCCGCGTTGAGCAGGCGCTGATGGTCACCATTGCCGGCGTTGCCGCCGGGATGCGCAACACAGGCTAGGTTAAGCGCCAAAGTACGGCTCCTGCTTGCAGGGGCCGTTTTTTTATCCCTCGCTGACGGATGCCCCATCTCAACAGGTTGCCCAGCAGCGGTATTGGAAGAAATTGCGCCCAACAAAAAGGGCGCTGCATTGACCCAGCGCCCTTCCCGATGATGAATAGAGTTAATTAGGCCGCGACCGGACGCACACCCAGCGTATGGCAAATGGCGTAGCTCATCTCGGCGCGGTTGAGCGTATAGAAATGGAAATCCTTTACCCCTTCGCGGCTGAGGATCTTCACCATATCCATCGCGATATTGGCACCGACCATTTTGCGGGTTTCCGCATCGTCATCCAGCCCTTCAAACATACTGGTCATCCAGCTCGGTACGCGTACGTTGGTCATGGTGGCGAAACGCTGCAGCTGCTTGAAGTTGGACACCGGCAAAATGCCCGGAACGATTTCCACATCAATGCCGGTAGCGACGCAACGATCGCGAAAGCGCAGGTAACTTTCCACATCGAAAAAGAACTGGGTAATCGCCCGGTTGGCACCGGCATCGATTTTACGCTTCAGGTTAATCAGGTCCGCCTGCGGGCTTTTCGCTTCCGGATGCACTTCAGGATAAGCGGCAACCGAGATATCGAAATCACCAACATCTTTCAGCAGCGTCACCAAATCGGTGGCGTACATATCCGGCTTGCCGCTGCCCGGTGGCAGGTCGCCACGCAGCGCCACAATATGACGGATGCCACTGTTCCAGTAATCGGTCGCGATTTCACGCAACTGAGCCGGGCTCGCATCGATGCAGGTCAGGTGTGGGGCCGCATCCAGACCGGTACGGTCCTTGATCCCTTTGATGATGCTGTGGGTGCGATCGCGCTCGCCGGAGTTTGCGCCATAGGTCACAGAGACAAATTTAGGTTTCAGGCTGCTCAGACGATCAATGGACTGCCACAGGGTGTCTTCCATCTCGCTGGTACGCGGCGGGAAGAATTCAAATGATACGTTAATCTGGCCATTTAACTCCGCCAGACTCTGATTCAGCGCTTCCCGCTGGTTTGCGTGGAAAAAACTCATACCCTGTCCGCCTCTTGTCGATCGCTGTTCTGCTTGTTTTGATAAGCGTCTATACGTTTAGACGTCTAGATAGAAAATGCCGCATGTTGGCTAAAGAGTCAACAGGAAAGTGAGGGGAATACGATGATTAATCCTCACCCGTTAAGAGAAGGAATTTCATGTTCGCAACACAGAGAATTATGGCAGGAAAAACGAGGGGCGCGACGGATGCGCGCCCACAAGAAAATTAAAGCAGCTGCGCCAAACGGTTAAGGTCTGACTGGATCGCCCCGGCAGTGACGTCGCGCCCGGCCCCTGGTCCGCGGATCACCAGCGGATTGTCACGATACCAGCGGCTTTCGATAGCGAATACGTTGTCGCAAGGCAGCAAAGACGCCAGCGGATGCTCAGGGCGGACCGCTTCCACACCGACCCGCGCCTTGCCGTTGGCATCGAAGCGCGCCACATGTCGCAGCACCAGCCCCATTTCACTGGCGGCCTCAAAACGCTGCAGCATCTGTTGGTTCAACGCATCGCCATTTTCAAAGAACTGATCCACGGAGCCAAGCTCTGCGCCCGCTGGCACCAGCGACTCCACCCGCACCTGATTCGGTTCAATGTCGTAGCCCGCTTCGCGCGCCAGAATCACCAGCTTGCGCATCACGTCCTGGCCGGAGAGATCGACGCGGGGATCCGGCTCGGTCAGCCCCTGTTGCCAGGCCTGATCCACCAGATCGGTGAACGGCACCGTGCCGTCGAACTGCAGGAACAGCCAGGACAGCGTCCCGGAGAAGATGCCGCTAATGGCCAGAATGCTGTCACCGCTGTCGCGCAGGTCGCGCACCGTATGGTTGACCGGCAGACCGGCACCGACGGTAGCGTTATACAGCCAGTGGCGGCCAGTCTTGGCAAAAGCATCGCGAATTTGGCGATAGTTAGCGCTGCACGACGCTCCCGCCAGTTTGTTGGCGCTGATCACGTGGAAACCGTAGCTGGCGAAGTCCAGATACTGCTCGGCCAGATTTTCACTGGCGGTCACGTCCAGCACCACCAGATCATCGAACGGGTGCGCGCGCATCCACAAGAACAGTGACTCTTCGTCCAGTTCCTGCGCTTCATCTTCGAAGAAGGCCAATACGCGGCTGGCGTCCAGCCCGTCGTAATTGAGCAGGCTGCGGCGACTGTCCACCACGCCCGCCAGACTGAATTCGAAGCCGCTGCGGGCGGAGATGTTTTTCTGTTCGCGAGCAAACAGCTCCAGCCAGCGTGCGCCAATGTTGCCTTTGCCGAACAGCACCAGACCAATACGTTTTTCAGCGCGGAACAAGCTCTGATGCAGGCCCTGAATCAGCAGCGCGGTCGGCCCCTGACGCAGCACCGCCACCATGCTGATGCCATCCTCAGCCTGCCAGATAAACTCTACCGGTTGGTCTTTCAATTGCTGATAGAAGCGATGACTATGCAGCGGGTTTTTACAAACGCCGGCACCCACCAGCGCCACCAGCGCCAAGCCTTCGCGCAGTTGCAGCTCACCCGGCAGCCCCGCGTTTTGCAGCGTGTGCAGGACGCTGTTCACCACTTCGGAGGTGTAGCACAGCTGAACCAGACTGCGGTCCGGATGAACTCCGACCGCCAGCGGTTTGATCTGCGCGCGTTTAAGCACCAAATCCAACTCTTGCTGCGCCAGTTTAAAATCATGCTGACCGGCAACCTGCAGCTCAATCAAACACACGTCGTCATGGCTGGTGACGATCTTCGCACCGGTGCCCGAGGCCAGCACGCGTTCAATACGCGTTGAACCCTGTTCCGGCTGATAACTGCAACGCAGTTGAAGATCGATATCGCTGCCGGATACCGGCTGCAAAGTACGGGTGTGCAACACCGGAGCCGCCAAACGCGCCAGTTCACTGGCTTCGTCCAGGCGCAGCAGCGGCAGCAGGCAGGCATCTTTCACCTTGCGTGGATCGGCGCTGTAGACCCCGGCCACGTCGCTCCAGATGGTCACGCGCTCCGCACCGGCCAACGCACCGACCTGAGTGGCGGAATAGTCGCTGCCGTTACGTCCCAACAGCACGGTTTCGCCGGCGTCGTTACGTGAAATAAAACCGGTGACCACCAGGCGCTTGCCCGGGTGCTGCGCCAGCAGTTGTTGCAGCAGGGGATAAGAACGACCTTCATCAACCTGCGGCTGAGCAGCACGTTCCGCCCGCAGGAAATCACGTGCGTCCAACCAGGCCGCCTGCATATCCAGCTTGTTCAGTACCGCTGCCATCAGCCGCGCCGACCAGATTTCACCGTGGCCAACCACTTCGGCATAGATGACGTCGTCGAGCTTTTCGTCCAGCAACACGGCCAGACGCTCCAGATCCTGAATAAATTCGGCGATCAAGGGTTCCGCGGTTTCCGGCGGTAACAGACCGCTAATCAAATCGCTGTGATAACGACGCAGCGTCTGCTGTACCTGATGCGCAGAAAGGCGATCGCTCTGACTAAGCTTTAGCCAGCTAATCAGTTGGTTAGTGGTACTGCCGGCAGCCGACACCACCATCATGTCGCCCGGCTGGCTGTATTCGGCCATGATCCCGGCCACCCGCAGATAACACTTCACGTCCGCCAGGCTGCTGCCGCCAAACTTGTGCAGTTGACGCCCGCTCACCGGCCCTGCTACCGCAATTGCATTCATGCTTACCTCGTTGCCGCCGCCTGGAAGGCACGTTCCAGATCGGCAATCAAATCTTCACTGTCTTCAATACCCACGGAGATACGCAGCAGGCTCTCGGAAATACCGGCCGCCGCACGGGCTTCTGCCGCCATACCTGCATGGGTCATGGTCGCTGCATGCGAGATCAGGCTTTCTACGCCGCCCAACGATTCTGCCAGAGTAAACAGCTCAAGGGCAGACAGAAAACGGCGCAATAGCGCTTCATCACCGTCCAGTTCAAAGCTGAGCATCGCGCCAAAACCGCGTTGCTGACGACGTGCAATCTCGTGCCCAGGGTTCTGTGGCAGAGAAGGATGATACAGCTTTTTCACCAAGGGTTGCTGCTGTAAATAACTGACAATAGCTTCGGCGTTTTGTTGCGCCGCCTTGATACGCGGCGACAGGGTACGCATACCGCGCAGCAGCAAATAGCTGTCAAACGCGCCGCCGGTCACGCCGATATTATTGGCCCACCACGCCAGTTCCACCGCCAGATCTTTATCTTTGGCGATCACCGCACCGGCGACCACGTCGGAATGGCCGTTAAGGTATTTGGTGCAGGAGTGCACCACCAGATCGGCGCCCAGTCCGATGGGCTGTTGCAGCGCCGGGCTGAGGAAGGTGTTGTCCACCACCGTCAAGGCCCCCACTGCGTGCGCCGCATCGCATATCGCCGCAATATCCACCACGCGCAACAATGGATTACTCGGACTTTCAATCAGCACCAGCTTGGGCTTTTGCGCCAATGCCTGCTGCAGCGCCTCTTCATTCCCCTGATCGACAAACAGCACGCGGTAAGCGCCACGCTTGCTGAGGCTGTCGAACAAGCGGTAGCTGCCGCCGTAGCAA
This sequence comes from Serratia sp. OS31, assembly GCF_014164835.1. Classification (NCBI taxonomy): domain Bacteria; kingdom Pseudomonadati; phylum Pseudomonadota; class Gammaproteobacteria; order Enterobacterales; family Yersiniaceae; genus Serratia; species Serratia sp. OS31. Next base: position 24,332 of record NZ_JACJFQ010000015.1, read on the forward strand.
TCATGCGGCGCCACCAGCAGATCGCCGGGCTGCAGCAATACGGTGGTCACCAGATGGATCGCCGACATCCCGCTGCTGGTCATCACCGCACCGGCACCGCCTTCAAGTTCCGCCAACGCACGCTGGACCACATCACGCGTCGGGTTACCGCGGCGCGAGTAGTCATGAGCGCGAGGCTGATTGAAGTCGGTAAAATTATAGGTGCTGGAAAGGTGGATCGGCGGAACAACGCAGCCGTACTGTTCGTCATCGTTCAGGCCGCTACGTACGGCAATCGTGGCAGGTTTACGCGTCATAGGGTCGCTCGGCTCTCGGGATTCGGATGAATGAGGCCTAAAGATTAATCGCAGCGAGGATAGACATCAATACATCTGGACATCTAAACTTCTTTGCGTATAGATTGAGCAAAGCCCTAATACCCGCTAAAATTATGCCAGTTTGATATGACGATACGATGTTAACCCGGAATGCATAGGCGACGCCTATTGATCGTCCGCATTCAGTGACCCTGGTCGCGTAAAATTGACATTTATTTAGTGAGAACAGTGAAGATCGGGCATAATTGGCCGGTTTTTAGAATTTTGTAATTTTTCTGACAAATTTAAGGTGTCCCATGGCTGAGTGGAACGGCGAGTATGTCAGCCCTTACGCTGAACACGGTAAAAAAAGCGAGCAAGTCAAAAAGATCACGGTATCCATTCCGCTGAAGGTCCTGAAAATCCTCACCGATGAACGGACCCGTCGCCAGGTCAATAACCTGCGCCACGCCACCAACAGCGAATTGCTGTGTGAAGCGTTTCTGCACGCCTTTACCGGCCAGCCGCTGCCGAACGACGAAGACCTGCGCAAAGAACGCAGCGATGAAATCCCGGAAGCCGCGAAGCTGTTGATGCGTGAATTGGGTGTGGATCCCGATACCTGGGAATACTAAGCGCCGGTCTGCGAAAGCAGACGGTAGAAACGAAAAAAGGCGCCGAAGGCGCCTTTTTCATCTGACGATAAGAAATCTTATTTCTTAGCGCCTGGCACGCTGAAACGCTTGTTGAAGCGGTCAACGCGGCCACCGGTAGCAACGTCACGCTGCTTGCCAGTGTAGAACGGGTGGCATTCGCCACAAACGTCCAGGTTCAGATCGTGACCCACGGTAGAGCGGATTTTGATCACGTTACCGCAAGAGCAGTTAGCAGTAACTTCTTCGTATTTTGGGTGGATACCTTGTTTCATGGGAAACCTCAGTTAAGGCCGTGTCGCTATCCAGCCCTGTTTCGCCAGACACCACACGTGGTTGATAATAAAATTTGGTATCGAATTATACCAAAGGCGGCAAATTATACAGAATTAAAAGTACCACGCAATCGGAACCGTACATTTGCCGATGCGCCGTGTAAACTGATGGACTGTTTTTTTACTCTGGATGACCTCAATGCCTGTTGTTCACGTTGCTTTGCCGGTACCCCTCGCCCGCACCTTCGACTATCTGCTGCCGCAAGGCCTGCAGCCTGCGGTCGGCGCGCGCGTAGGCGTTCCCTGGGGCAAGCAGCGGGCGATCGGTATCGTCACCGGGTGCAGCGAAACCAGCGAATTGCCGCTGGATAAGCTCAAACCGATCGACAGCGTGATCGACGACGCCTCCTTATTCTCTCCCAGCCTGTGGCGTATTCTTCGCTGGGCCAGCGACTATTACCATTACCCGATTGGCGAAGTGCTGTTCCACGCGCTGCCCATCCTGCTGCGTCAGGGAAAAGCGGCGGAAACTGCCCCGCTTTGGCAATGGTTCGCGACCGAACAGGGCCGTGCCACGCCACCGGAAAGCCTGAAGCGTGCCCCCAAACAGCAGCAGGCGCTGGCGGCGTTGCTGCAACGCCCGGTTTATCGTCACCAGGTCAATGAACTGGCGTTAACCGAGAGCGCTTTGCAGGCATTGCGCACCAAGGGGCTGGCCGATTTACGGGCCCAGACGGTAGCGACGCAGGACTGGCGGCCCGGCTTTGAAGTGTTGGGCGAACGGTTACGGCTGAACACCGAGCAGGCAACCGCCGTGGGTGCCATCCGCAGCGAAGATACTCAGTTCGCCGCCTGGCTGCTGGCCGGGGTCACCGGCTCCGGCAAGACCGAAGTCTATCTCAGCGTGCTGGAAAACATTCTGGCGGCCGGCAAACAGGCGCTGGTGCTGGTGCCGGAAATCGGCCTGACGCCGCAAACCATCGCCCGCTTTCGCGAACGTTTCAACGCGCCGGTAGAGGTGCTGCACTCCGGCCTCAACGACAGCGAACGGTTGTCGGTGTGGCTGCGCGCCCGCAGCGGCGAAGCAGCGATTGTCATTGGCACCCGCTCGGCGCTGTTTACCCCGTTTGCACGCCTGGGCGTGATCATCATCGACGAAGAGCACGACAGCTCTTATAAACAGCAGGAAGGCTGGCGCTACCACGCACGCGATCTGGCAGTCTTTCGCGCCCGCGAGGAAAACATCCCGATGGTGATGGGCTCCGCGACGCCGGCACTGGAAACGTTGCACAACGTGCAATTGGGTAAATATCGCCAGCTGAAACTCACCCAGCGTGCGGGCAACGCCAAACCGGCAGCTCAACACCTGATCGACCTGAAAGGCCTGCCGCTGAAAGTGGGTCTGTCGCAGCCGTTGCTGAAAAGCATGCAGCACCATTTGAAGGCCGGTAACCAGGTGATGCTGTTCCTTAACCGTCGCGGCTACGCACCGGCGTTGCTGTGCCACGAATGCGGCTGGATTGCCGAATGCCAGCGTTGCGATCATTACTACACCTTCCACCAAAACCAACGTCAACTGCGTTGCCACCACTGCGACAGCCAGCGCCCGGTACCGCACCAGTGTCCGCAGTGCGGTTCGACACACCTGGTGTCGGTGGGCGTCGGTACCGAACAGTTGGAAAACGAACTGGCGCCGCTGTTCCCGGAAACGCCCATCACCCGCATCGATCGCGACACCACCAGCCGCAAGGGCTCGCTGGAACAGCACCTGGCGGATATTCACCGCGGCGGGTCACGTATTTTGATCGGCACCCAAATGCTGGCAAAAGGGCACCATTTCCCGGATGTCACGCTGGTGGCACTGCTGGACGTCGACGGGGCGCTGTTCTCGGCCGATTTCCGTTCCGCCGAGCGCTTTGCCCAGTTATATACCCAGGTCTCAGGTCGGGCCGGCCGGGCAGGTAAAGCCGGCGAGGTGTTGCTGCAAACCCACCATCCGGAGCATCCGCTGCTGCAAATCTTGCTGCAGCAGGGTTACGACGCCTTTGCCAAACAGACGCTGGCAGAGCGCAACAGCGTATTCCTGCCGCCCTATACCAGCCACATCATTGTCCGTTCGGAAGATCACGATAACCAACAGGCGCCGCAATTCCTGCAGCAATTGCGCAATCTGCTGGAAGCCAGCCCGCTGAAGGACGATTCGCTGTGGGTGATGGGGCCGGTTCCCGCACTGCAGTCAAAACGCGGCGGTCGTTTCCGCTGGCAACTGCTGCTGCAACACCCTTCACGGCAGGTGTTACAACGGTTGATGAAAAGCACCTTGCCGTTAGTCGGCACCCTGCCGCAGGCACGCAAGGTAAAGTGGACGCTGGACATCGACCCGATAGACAGTTGATCCCAGAAAAGTCTGATTCAGTTCCTGCCAGGCAAACGTTTACCCTTGAAATTGCGAGCGAACGCTAAAAAACCTCCTCAGGTCACACTTTTTATGCAAATTAGGTAACAAAGGCAGGACATATTCTGTTTAGAATGTCTGTGAAGGCAATTTTGTCACCGCTGCACTACCGTGACCGAATGTTTAAGCGCGGATGGCGCTAAATCATAACAACTCCACCGCACGCCAGAATTTGTGAGCAAACTGAAGTAGTCGCGTTGGCATGGGGCTAACGCAAGGAGAAAGGCGTTGGAACACAAGAAAGAATTATCCATGGCAACCATGAAAGACGTTGCCGAAATGGCGGGCGTTTCAACGGCAACCGTGTCGCGTGCGTTGATGAATCCGGAAAAGGTGTCAACGCCGACGCGTCAGAAAGTGGAACAGGCCGTGCTGGCCGTAGGCTATTCTCCTCATGCTCTCTCCCGTAATATCAAGCGCAACGAATCCCGCACCATCCTGGTGATTGTCCCCGACATTTGCGATCCCTTTTTCGCCGATGTGATCCAGGGGATCGAGCAGACCGCGGCACAACAGGGTTATCTGGTGCTGATTGGGGACTGCGCGCAACAAAACCAACAGGAACGCACCTTCGTCAATTTGATTATCACCAAGCAAATCGATGGCATGCTGCTGCTCGGCTCTAACCTGCCGTTCGACGCCAGCAAGGAAGAACAACGCAATCTGCCGCCGATGGTGATGGCCAACGAGTTTGCCCCGGAGCTGGAACTGCCGACGGTACACATCGATAACCTGACCGCCGCCTTCGAAGCCGTGCATTATTTACATCAGCTCGGACACAAGCAAATCGCCTGTGTCGCCGGGCCTGAACAGATGCCGCTGAGCCATTATCGGCTGCAAGGTTACATTCAGGCGCTACGTCGTAATGGCATTAGCGTCGAAAGCAGCTATATTACCCGAGGTGATTTCACCTACGAAGCTGGTGCTCAGGCGCTGGCGGCGCTGATGGCGCAACCAAAACCACCGACGGCAGTCTTCTGCCATAGCGACGTAATGGCGATTGGCGTGCTGTCGCAGGCGAAAAAAATGGGGCTGCGGGTACCGCAGGACCTCTCCATCGTCGGCTTTGACGACATTAAACTGGCGCAGTATTGCGATCCGCCGTTAACCACGGTGGCTCAACCGCGCTACCAGATTGGCCAGCAGGCAATGCTGTTGTTGCTGGAGCAGTTGCACGGACAGAACGTGGCAAGCGGCTCCCGGCTTTTGGACAGTGAATTGATTATCAGAGGCAGCACGGCTGCCCCTAAACGCTAGTCAAATATTTTAGGGTTCAGTAACATGACGGACTTATCCCCTCATCAGGACACAGCGGAATAATAGTGGCACAAAAAGACTATGTAAGCCGTGGGCGCGCAGCAGGAGCTAAGCGAAAAACCCCCAGCCGTAAAAAACGCAGTTCTCCGAAGGTCTCCAAAACCGTGTTGGCGCTGGCCGTCGCACTTCTGGTGATATTTGTCGGTGGCCTCTATTTCATTACGCACAACAAGCCGGATGACGTACCGCTGCTGCCTGCGCACAGCAATCGTCCGGGCAACGGCCTGCCGCCGAAGCCGGAAGAACGTTGGCGTTATATCAAAGAGCTGGAGAGTCGCCAGATTGGCGTACAAACCCCGACCGAACCGACGGCCGGCGGCGAAGCCAACTCCAAGACTCAGCTGACCGCCGAGCAGCGCCAACTGCTGGATCAAATGCAGGCGGATATGCAACAGCGTCCGACGCAGCTCAATGAAGTGCCGTATAACGACCCTTCACAGGCCGCTGCGCGTAACAGCCGCCAGCAGCAACAGCAGATGCAACAGCAGCCCATCCAGCAGCAACAGGTCCAACAGCCGCAGGTGACTCAGCCGCGTAATCCGTTTAACAACGGCGCGACGACACAGCCAGTGCAGCAGCAGCCTAAGCCGCAACCCAAACCGCAGCCGGTCACACCGCCGCCTGCGCAGGTTAAGCATCCTGAGCCAAAACCGCAGCCGAAACCGGAAGTGAAACAGGAAGCGGCCAAGCAGGAAACGGAAACCAAGCCAGAATCGAAGCAGAAGTGGATGGTGCAGTGCGGCTCGTTCCGCGCCACCGATCAGGCAGAATCCGTGCGTGCACGCCTGGCGTTTGAAGGCATCGAAAGCCGTATTACCGCCGGCGGTGGCTGGAATCGCGTGGTGCTCGGCCCATACAGCAGCCGGGCTGCTGCGGACAAAACCCTGTCGCGCCTGAAGGGCGTGGGCATGTCAAGTTGCATTCCCCTCTCCGTTGGGGGTTGAAAAGCGTCAATCCCCCCCCATCTATACTCTCAATATGCCTCGTAGTGTCTGCGCAAGCAGATGCTGCGAGGGCTTCTTTCCGTCTTCAACGAGGGTCTGCTCGTGACAACAATTGTAAGCGTACGCCGCAACGGCCAGGTAGTGATCGGTGGCGATGGCCAGGCCACCTTGGGCAATACGGTAATGAAGGGCAACGTCAAGAAAGTGCGTCGCCTGTATAACGATAAAGTGATTGCCGGTTTTGCCGGTGGCACCGCGGATGCCTTCACGCTATTTGAGCTGTTCGAGCGCAAGCTGGAAATGCACCAGGGTCACCTGGTGAAAGCAGCCGTTGAATTGGCGAAAGACTGGCGTACCGACCGCATGCTGCGCAAGCTCGAAGCGCTGCTGGCCGTCGCGGATGAAAACTCATCGCTGATCATCACCGGCAACGGCGACGTGATCCAGCCTGAAAACGATTTGATTGCGATTGGCTCCGGCGGTCCGTACGCCCAGGCAGCCGCTCGTGCGATGTTGGAAAATACCGAGCTGAGCGCCCGCGAAATTGTTGATAAATCCCTCAACATCGCCGGCGACATCTGTATTTACACCAACCATTTCCACACCATTGAAGAATTGCCTTCCAAAGCGTAAGGATCGAATACTATGTCTGAAATGACCCCGCGCGAGATCGTCAGCGAACTGGACAGCTACATTATTGGCCAGAACAAGGCCAAGCGTGCCGTTGCCATCGCCCTGCGTAACCGCTGGCGCCGGATGCAGCTCAACGAGATGCTGCGCCATGAAGTCACACCAAAGAACATTCTGATGATTGGCCCTACCGGCGTCGGTAAAACCGAAATCGCCCGTCGTCTGGCGAAGCTGGCCAACGCGCCGTTCATCAAGGTTGAAGCCACCAAGTTCACCGAAGTGGGCTACGTCGGTAAAGAAGTGGATTCCATCATCCGCGATCTGACCGATGCCGCGATCAAAATGGTGCGCCTGCAGTCAATCGACAAGAACCGCACCCGCGCCGAAGAACTGGCCGAAGAGCGCATCCTCGATGTGCTGATCCCGCCGGCCAAGAACAACTGGGGCCAGGCGGAAGAACATCAAGAGCCTTCTGCTGCGCGTCAGGCATTCCGCAAGAAACTGCGTGAAGGCCAGCTGGACGATAAAGAAATCGAGATCGATCTGGCTGCCGCGCCGATGGGCGTGGAAATCATGGCGCCTCCGGGCATGGAAGAGATGACCAACCAGCTGCAGTCGATGTTCCAGAACCTCGGCGGCCAAAAGCAGAAACCACGCAAGCTGAAGATTAAAGAAGCCTTCAAGCTGCTGGTGGAAGAAGAAGCGGCCAAGCTGGTAAACCCGGAAGAGCTGAAAGAACAGGCGATTGAAGCGGTTGAACAGCACGGCATCGTGTTTATCGACGAGATCGACAAAATCTGTAAGCGCGGCGGCCAGAGCTCCGGCCCGGACGTGTCTCGCGAAGGCGTGCAGCGCGACCTGCTGCCGCTGGTGGAAGGCTGTACCGTCTCTACCAAGCATGGCATGGTGAAAACCGATCACATTCTGTTTATCGCCTCCGGCGCATTCCAGACCGCCAGCCCGTCAGATTTGATCCCGGAACTGCAGGGCCGCCTGCCGATCCGCGTTGAATTGCAGGCGCTGACCACCGAAGATTTCGAGCGCATCCTGACCGAGCCAAGCGCGTCGCTGACCGAGCAGTACAAAGCGCTGATGGGCACCGAAGGCGTCAATATCGACTTCACCGCCGATGGCATCCGCCGCATCGCAGAAGCCGCATGGCAGGTTAACGAAAGCACCGAAAACATCGGCGCGCGTCGTTTGCACACCGTGCTTGAGCGTCTGATGGAAGATATTTCCTATGATGCGAGTGAAATTAATGGTCAATCCATTACAATTGATGCGGATTACGTACGTAATCATCTGGATGAACTGGTAGCGGATGAAGATTTGAGTCGTTTTATCCTATAATCGCTCAATCATGTCCAGTCAGTCATCTGTGGGAGGCATTGCCTCCCACAATTATTTCTAACGGACACAGCCACTAACTCTGAAGCGAAAAATGAGCTCATCAACTACCACCTCCCCGGCCAGAGCCTGGCTTGAAAGTTTACGACCGCGCACTCTGCCGCTGGCCTTTGCCTCGATCGTCGTCGGTTCGGCCATTGCCGCCTGGCAGGGCAGCCTGAAACCCGGCGTGGCGCTGCTGGCACTCCTGACGGCCGGTCTGCTGCAAATTCTCTCCAACCTGGCGAACGACTATGGCGATGCGGTAAAAGGCAGCGACAAAGAAGATCGCATCGGGCCGTTGCGCGGCATGCAAAAAGGCATGATCACCCAGGCACAAATGAAGCGCGCGCTGGTGGTGACGGTAGTGTTGATCGCGATTGCCGGCTGTTCATTGATCGCCGTGGCCTGCGAACAACCCAGCGACGTGGTGGGCTTCCTGGTGCTGGGCGGGCTGTCTATCGTCGCCGCCATTACCTATACCGTCGGCACCAAACCCTATGGCTATCTGGGGCTGGGTGACATTTCGGTGCTGGTGTTCTTCGGCTGGCTGAGCGTGGCGGGCACCTACTACCTGCAAACCCATGCGTTCGACAGTATTGTGATGTTACCGGCCACGGCCTGCGGCCTGCTGGCCACCGCAGTGCTGAACATCAATAATTTGCGCGATATCGAAAGCGACCGCGCCAACGGCAAAAATACCCTGGCGGTACGCCTTGGGCCACAGAATGCACGCTATTACCACGTGGCGCTGCTGATCGGTGCAGTAGCCTGCTTCGCGCTGTTCACGCTGCTTAACCTGCATAGCCCGTGGGGCTGGCTGTTTGCCCTGGCTATCCCGTTACTGGTGCGCCACGGTCTGCGCGTGTTACGCGATCCAACGCCGTCAGGCATGCGCCCAATGCTGGAACATATGGTCAAAGCGGCGCTGTTGGCCAACGTGTTGTTCGCGATTGGCGTGGTGCTCAGTTAGCCATCGAACTGATGATTTTGCCAACAGGGCGGATAAAGGGATATACTGATTATTCCAGCGGCAAACAGACGTAAAATCCTATGAAATACGATACTTCCGAACTTTGCGACATCTATCATGAAGAGGTAAACGTTGTTGAGCCTCTATTCTCCAATTTTGGCGGGCGTACTTCATTTGGCGGGCAAATCACTACGGTGAAATGCTTTGAGGATAACGGCCTGTTATTCGAGCTGCTTGAAGAAAACGGTCGCGGCCGTGTTCTGGTGATTGATGGCGGTGGTTCGGTACGCCGCGCCCTGATCAACGCAGAACTGGCTCGCCTGGCAACCCAGAACGAATGGGAAGGCATCGTGGTTTACGGTGCGGTACGCCAGGTGGACGATCTGGAAGAACTGGATATCGGCATTCAGGCGATGGCGGCCATTCCGGTCGGCGCCGCCAGTGAAAGCATCGGCGAAAGCGACATCCGCGTAAACTTTGGCGGCGTGACCTTCTTCTCCGGCGATCATCTGTATGCCGACAACACCGGTATTATTCTGTCCGAAGACCCACTCGATATCGAGTAATCTGCAGACATGAAAAAGGGCGCCTCAGGCGCCCTTTTCGATCGTGCAATACGGAATCAGACTTCTTCCATTTTGCCCAACAGCGCGCGCAGGCGGTCTTGCCATACGTGCTGCTCTTCTTTCAGTTGCTGGTTCTCGCGTACCAGCGATTCCTGGTTGCCGGAGGCAGCCTGAACTTCCTGAGACAGAGTATTGTTTTTTTCTTTCAGCTCTTCAATTTCCATCTGCAGCAGGGTGATGGTATCGATCGCCTGCTGAACTTTTGATTCCAATTTCTCAAATACTTCAAATGACATTCTTCAGTCCCCTCATGATAGCAAGGCGTACATCTATAGGTAACGGCCGCAACTCGGGTTGCAACTGCTGCGAATATGCATCGCGCCAAGTGACACACGCTTTTATTGAAAATAACGCGCCTGTCTCGATAAAACGCTTCTTTCGATAAAAACGATTGTAAGTAGCCTGTCCCCGGCTGTCTAGCAACATCCGGCTCATCGCGCAGTCTGTTGCAATTTTCCTGCCCCCACCATCAGCAAAAACCGAAAATGCCTCTCGGTCATAAATTGATTTGTTAACAGTCGGGGATAAAAGCACTGGTCAGATCACAGTTTTATGGAGCAGAAAGAACACAAAACGACGCGAATTCGCTCAATTTTATGACGAAGCACACACATTTTGATTTCGCTATTTCTCGTTTATGTTCGTTAACGATAAATTTACATCACGTCCTCAATTAATAATTGGACGAGATGAAAAAAACTGTACCCCTAGGACGGATCGATACACCTTCCGAGCCTATAAACCTATAACCGCCGTTTTGCAGGACAACAACATTATGAGCCAAACCACCAGTCCGACCCTAAAAGGCCAGTGCATCGCTGAGTTCCTCGGCACCGGTCTGTTGATCTTTTTTGGCGTAGGCTGCGTTGCCGCGCTGAAACTGGCAGGTGCCAGCTTCGGCCAATGGGAAATCAGTATCATTTGGGGCCTGGGCGTCGCCATGGCCATTTATCTGACCGCTGCCATCTCCGGTGCGCACCTCAACCCGGCCGTGACCATCGCGCTGTGGTTGTTCGCCTGCTTTGACGGACGCAAAGTACTGCCTTACATTGTCGCGCAGATCGCCGGAGCCTTCTGTGCAGCAGCCCTGGTCTACGGGTTGTACTACAACCTGTTCTTCGATTTCGAAGCAGCCAATCATATGGTACGCGGCAGCGACGAAAGCCTGGCCCTGGCCGGCATCTTCTCTACCTACCCGAATGCGCACATTTCCGTTGGCCAGGCGTTCCTGGTTGAAACGGTGATTACCGCGATCCTGATGTGTCTGATCCTGGCGCTGACCGATGATGGCAACGGCATCCCGCGCGGCCCGCTGGCCCCGCTGTTGATCGGTATTCTGATTGCCGTGATCGGCGCCTCTATGGGACCATTGACCGGCTTTGCGCTGAACCCGGCGCGTGACTTCGGTCCGAAAATGTTCGCTTATCTGGCCGGCTGGGGCAAAGTGGCCTTCACCGGTGCACGTGATATTCCGTACTTCCTGGTGCCAATCTTTGGTCCAATCATCGGTGCCTGCCTGGGTGCCTTCGGCTACCGCATGCTCATTGGCCGCAATCTGCCGTGTGACGTTTGTGTAGACGAAGAACAACCCGCCGCCAAGGCTCAGCAGCGTAAAGCGTGATTGGCACAGTTTTAAAACGGTTAACAACAGCAGGACTAAGATCATGACTGTAGAAAAAAAATACATTGTCGCTCTCGACCAGGGTACCACCAGTTCACGTGCCGTAGTGCTCGACCACGATGCCAACATTGTTGCGGTATCCCAGCGCGAGTTCACGCAGATTTACCCAAAAGCCGGCTGGGTTGAGCATGATCCGATGGAGATCTGGTCATCACAGAGCTCCACGCTGGTGGAAGTGCTGGCGAAAGCCGATATCAATTCCGATCAGATTGCCGGTATCGGCATCACCAACCAGCGTGAAACCACCATCGTCTGGGAAAAAGAGACCGGAAAACCGATTTACAACGCCATCGTCTGGCAATGCCGCCGCACCGCCGACATTTGCGAAAAGCTCAAGCGTGACGGCCTGGAAGAGTACATCCGTCACAACACCGGCCTGGTGGTTGACCCGTACTTCTCCGGCACCAAGGTAAAATGGATCCTCGACAACGTTGAAGGTGCCCGCGAACGCGCCAAACGCGGCGAGCTGCTGTTCGGTACCGTCGATACCTGGCTGGTGTGGAAAATGACCCAAGGGCGGGTGCATGTGACCGATTACACCAACGCCTCACGTACCATGATGTTCAACATCCATGAGCTGGATTGGGATGACCGCATGCTGGAAGCGCTGGATATCCCACGCGCTATGCTGCCGAAAGTCCGTCCTTCTTCTGAAGTGTATGGCCAGACCAACATTGGGGGTAAAGGCGGTACGCGTATTCCTATCGCCGGTATCGCCGGTGACCAACAGGCGGCGCTGTACGGCCAACTGTGTGTTCAACCGGGCATGGCGAAAAACACCTACGGCACCGGCTGCTTCCTGCTGATGAACACCGGCAAAGAAGCGGTACGCTCAAGCCATGGCCTGTTGACCACCATCGCCTGCGGCCCACGCGGCGAAGTGAACTACGCGCTGGAAGGTGCCGTGTTCATCGGCGGCGCTTCTATCCAGTGGCTGCGCGACGAACTGAAACTGATCAGCGATGCAGCCGACTCCGAGTACTTCGCCACCAAGGTGAAAGACAGCAACGGCGTGTACGTGGTTCCGGCCTTCACCGGCTTGGGCGCTCCTTACTGGGACCCGTATGCCCGTGGTGCGATCTTCGGCCTGACCCGCGGCGCGAACAGCAACCACATCATCCGTGCGACACTGGAATCCATTGCGTACCAGACGCGCGACGTGCTGGATGCCATGCAGGCAGACTCCAATACCCGCCTGCAATCGCTGCGTGTGGACGGTGGCGCGGTCGCCAACAACTTCCTGATGCAGTTCCAGTCCGACATCCTCGGTACTCGTGTCGAGCGTCCTGAAGTGCGTGAATCGACCGCGCTGGGTGCCGCATTCCTGGCAGGTCTGGCTATCGGTTACTGGAATGACCTGGATGAGGTGAAGAGCAAGGCGGTTATCGAACGCGAGTTCCGTCCAAGCATTGAAACCACCGAGCGTAACTTCCGTTACAGCGGCTGGAAAAAAGCGGTTGCCCGCGCACAAGCGTGGGAAGAGCACGACTAACGCTGTTTTGCTTTGTTAACCTGATAACGCGCTGCCTTCGGGCGGCGCGTTTTTTTGCCCCGCCCCCGCCGCCGCCCGCTGTGATAAACTTTGCCGATATTTTCTTCCTTTCTCACAGACAGGTTTTGCCATGAAACGTGAATTAGCCATCGAATTTTCCCGTGTTACCGAAGCCGCCGCGCTGGCGGGCTACAAATGGCTGGGACGCGGCGACAAGAACGCCGCCGACGGCGCGGCGGTCAACGCAATGCGCATTATGCTCAACAAAGTGGATATCGATGGCCGCATCGTGATCGGCGAAGGCGAAATTGATGAAGCACCGATGCTGTATATCGGCGAGCAGGTCGGCAGCGGTCAGGGCGATGCGGTGGATATCGCGGTCGATCCGATCGAAGGTACTCGCATGACCGCCATGGGCCAACCCAATGCATTGGCGGTACTGGCGGTCGGCGATCGCGGCACCTTCCTGAACGCGCCGGACATGTATATGGAAAAACTGGTGGTTGGCCCGGCGGCACGCGGCGCTATCGATCTTAACCTGCCGTTGGCGGAAAATCTGAATAAGGTGGCGGCCTGCCTGGGCAAACCGCTGACTCAACTGACCGTGGTCATTCTTGCCAAGCCGCGTCACGACGGCGTTATCGCCCAAATGCAACAGCTGGGCGTTCGGGTGTTCGCCATTCCTGACGGTGACGTGGCGGCCTCCATCCTGACCTGCATGCCGGACAGCGAAGTCGACGTGATGTACGGCATCGGCGGCGCGCCAGAAGGGGTGATTTCCGCCGCGGTGATCCGCGCATTGGACGGCGATATGCAGGCTCGCCTGCTGCCACGCCATCAGGTGAAAGGCGACAGCACCGAAAATCGCCGTATCGGCGAAGAAGAGTTGGCACGCTGCAAAGCGATGGGCATCGAAGCCGGCAAGGTGTTGGTATTGGATGAAATGGCGCGCAACGACAACGTTATTTTCTCTGCAACCGGCATCACCAAGGGCGATCTGTTGGAAGGCATCAGCAGTCAGGGAAATATGGCCACCACGGAAACCCTGCTTATCCGCGGCAAATCACGCACTATCCGCCGCATTCGTTCGACCCATTACCTGGATCGCAAAGACCCGGCGCTGCACGAATTCCTGCTGTAATGAAACAGGGCGCCGATTGGCGCCCTGCAAGTTTTATGCGGTATGACCCTGATGCTGCATTCGGTTCGACAGCGGCCACCAGCACAGCAATATCAGCAGCGCCATGGCAAACATCAGCAGCCCGAGGCTGAACTGCCCGGTTTGCGGCAGCATGGCGGAAAGCCAGGTCGCCAGGCCAGACCCCATATTCTGCATACCACCGACCAATGCTCCCGCCGCGCCGGCCAGATAGGGGAACGGCTCCATCGCACCGGTGGTGGCCAGCGGGAACATCATTCCCGCGCCGAAGAAGAACAGCGCAGCCGGCACAATCAGCGTCCAGATGTTCATCACCCCAAACCAGCCCGGGATCCACATCATCAGCCCCGCCAACAGGCAGCTGATAACCGAATGCCACACCAGCGTGTGGAAGGTCTTACCGTCACGACCGGCATACCAGGCACCAAAGAACGCCGCCGGGATCGGCAGTATAAACAGGAGACTGACGGTCAGACCACTCAGGCCCAGCACGCCGCCCATCAACACGCCACAGCTGGCTTCAAAGACGGCGATCCCCGCCAGCGCACCGATCAGCATGACCAGATAACAACTGAACGTGCCGTCAGTCAGCAGCTTGCGGAAACTTGCCAGCATGCGCCGTTTTTCGGTTTGCTGCGGCCGGGTTTCCGGCAGCCAGCGGAACATGGCAAAGGCCACGCCGGCACAGAGTATCAACAGGAAGGCATAACAGGCGCGCCAGCCAAAGACCATCGCCAAAGCCCCGCCGATGATCGGCGCCAGCAGCGGACTCACCAGAATGCCCATGTTAAGCAGGCTATTGGCATACCGCAGCGAGGTGCCGGCATACAGGTCACGCGGCATGGTACGTGCCATCACCCCCGCCACGCCGGTACCCATACCCTGAATGGCGCTGGCGGCAACCAGCATCGTCAGGCTGTTGGACAACAGCGCCCCCAGGGCCCCCATCAGAAAGATCATCATCCCGGCCAGGATCACCGGACGGCGGCCAATGCGGTCCGACAACGGGCCGTAAATCAGCTGCGAGAACCCGTAGGTCATCAGATACGCCGCCATCACGCGCTGCACTGCGCCGGAACGCACCGACAGATCCTTGGCAATGTCAGCAATAACAGGAACATAAATGGTTTGTGCCATCTGACCGACGGCCACTAACAGGGTAAGCATCACCAACAGGTGAAAGTTTTCTATTTTTCTCATTATCTTCGTTAACGTTTTAACTCGTCACAGCGTCCCGGTATGGCCCCACATTCAGCCAGAACGGCGAGCAGCCCTCTATGGCGGCATAAGCTAACAAATCTGATTTTTTTAGCGAGTTTCAGGCAGATATTGATCCACGTCACAGTGGCAGCAAAGGCAACCAGCCTCGTAAATTAAACTGTACGTCTACCGCTTAAGAGTTAAAAAGAGCAAACTTTCAGTAGTTTAGCTTTAGCATTTAATCGATAATTATTTTCATCATCTTGAAATAAAATAACACCATAGGGATTTGGACAATGAAGACACCAGAGCTGATTTTATTGCAGTTAAAAACCCTGGGGCCACACTCCGCCAAAATGCTGGCCGAGCGTTTGGATATCACCCCCATGGGCATCCGTCAGCATCTGCAATCCCTGGAAAAACGTGAGCTGGTTTGTTACGAGGAAGCGCGCACCAAAGTGGGCCGTCCGACACGCTACTGGTCGCTGACCCATGAGGGGCACAGCCGGTTCGCCGATGGCCACGATACTTTGGCGACGGCGTTGTTGGAGTCCGCCCATCAGCTGTTTGGCACTGAAGCGGTTGAACAGTTACTCAGTGCGCGCGAAGAGAAACTTTATCAGCGCTATGCCGAAGAGCTGTCGGAAGAGACCTGCCATCAGGCCAAACTCGCCCGGTTGGTGCGCCTGCGGCAACACGATGGCTACATGGCCGAACTGCTTGAGCATCCGCAAGGCGTGCTGCTGGTGGAAAACCACTGCCCCATCGGCGTAGCGGCCACCGCCTGCAGCAGCCTGTGCAACTCGGAGCTGCAACTGTTTCACCGCCTGTTTGGCCACGGCTATCGCATAGAGCGTACTGCGCATGCTATTTCCGGCTCACGACATTGCGCTTATTTGATTCGACCATTGGAGCTTTAGAGTATGGCTGATTGGGTTAATGGCAAGGTTACGCAAGTCAAACAATGGACCGACGGATTGTTCAGCATTACCGTCCACGCCCCCATAGATCCCTTTATTGCCGGGCAGTTTGCCAAGCTGGCGCTGGAAGTTGACGGTGAACGCGTGCAGCGCGCCTATTCTTACGTCAACGCCCCCAGCGATCCGAATCTGGAGTTTTACCTGGTTACCGTACCGGAAGGCAAACTGAGCCCGCGGCTCAATCAGCTACGACCGGGTTCGGAAGTGATGGTGACCAAAGAGGCCGCCGGATTTTTCGTGCTGGACGAGGTGCCGGAGTGCGACACCCTGTGGATGTTGGCCACCGGGACTGCCATTGGCCCTTACCTGTCGATTCTGCAGGAAGGCAAAGGCTTGGAGCGTTTTAAAAACCTGGTGTTGGTGCATGCCGCACGCTTTGCCCGCGATCTCAGCTATCTGCCACTAATGCAGCAGTTGCAACAGCGTTACAACGGCAAACTGCGCATTCAAACCCTTGTCAGCCGTGAAGAAGTCCCCGGCTCACTGACGGGCCGCGTGCCGGCACTGATTGAGGATGGCCGCCTGGAAGCGGCGGTGGGCCTGACTCTCGATGCCGAAACTGACCACGTCATGCTGTGCGGCAACCCGCAAATGGTGCGCGATACCCAGCAAACGCTGAAAGATCAGCGCCAAATGCGCAAGCACCTGCGCCGCAAACCGGGCCATATCACCAGCGAACACTACTGGTAACGGATAGCCCCTGGTTTCAATCCGCGCCGAACTTAACGGGTTTGGCCGGCGGACCAAAACGATTGTCCTCGGGCGTGCCGACGAACGCGCCCAAATCGATCATCATCATCACAATGATCAACGTCGGGATAAAACGCCCCACGCCCCACTGCCAAACCGGCGCCAGCATTTGCCAGTTACCCGCCGCCAGCAGCCAAGCCACAATCAGTAACAACGCCCACCAACCGGCTTTATTGCGGTCATGCAAACGCTTCACCAACACCGCCGCCGTTGGCCACAGCAGCCCAACGATAAAGAATGCAATGGTTTGGATGTCCACCAGCTCACGGCTGGCAAGCGAAAAGGCCACCGCCATCAGCAGCACCCACAGCACCATCCAGATCCAGAAATCACGCCGCCCAATTCGGCCCTTAAACGAAAAACACCACTGTTGTATTGTCATTGAATCCTGCGTTGTTTGCCTGCCCATATTCTGCCGTGCAGTGTAACATAGGCGCTGCCGGGCGAAGATTTCTGCCCTGCATTACGCGGAGTAACGCACAGCTTTCTTGTCAGCGAGCGATAATGGCGCGGGATCTTTGACACCCCCCTCTGTTCTCGCTTTAATCGGAGCCATCTTTGTCATTGATGCCGTATATACCATGCTGAGAAAAACCATCGCCATTGCCTGCCTGTTGCTGGGCATCGGCAGCGCCTGGGCCGATCCGCCGGATGCCCCCGCCAACGCTTCGCCTACCGCGCCTTACCTGCAGGCCGGAGCGCCAACGTTTGATCTGACGGTGGTAAAATTCCGCGAGAAATACAATCGTGATAACCCGACGCTGCCGATCGGTGAATTTCGCGCTATTGCCACCGCCGAAGACGATTCGCCGCTGCTGACGCGCGCCGCCAGCAAGTTGAACGAAAATCTCTATGCCTCAACCGCGCTGGAAAAAGGCACCGGAAAAATCAAAACGCTGCAAATTACCCATCTGCCGCTACAGCAGAGTGGCGAAGAAAAGGCTGCTCGCACCATTGCCGTCAGCTATATGGCCGCGTTGATGCGCCAGTTCGAACCGACGCTGACGGTGGAAAAAAGCCTGAGTAAAGTGGCTAACCTGCTGGAAAAAGGCAAAGGCTCGCGTTTTTACCAACAGCAGGTCGGCGCGATCCGCTATGTGGTGGCAGATAACGGCGATAAAGGGGTAACTTTCGCTGTTGAACCGGTTAAGCTGACGTTATCCGAGCCGTAACAGCAGGCTATTTAATGACGAAAAGCAAAGCCTTCGCGCTTAATCATCTCTATACTGTTGGGCAGGTAAACTGCCGGTCCGGCAGTGGTTATTTCGACTCTCGCGTTCCCTTGTTGGAGGAAAAAACATGCGTCATCCATTAGTTATGGGTAACTGGAAGCTTAACGGCAGCACTCACATGGTTAACGAACTGATCGCCGCTCTGCGCAATGAGCTGAGCAGCGTTGACGGTTGTGGCGTCGCTATCGCACCGCCTGTGATGTATCTGGACCAGGCGAAACACGCACTGGCCGGCAGCCGCATTGCTCTGGGCGCCCAAAACGTAGACGTGAACCTGTCCGGCGCATTCACCGGTGAAGTTTCCGCCGACATGCTGAAAGATATCGGTGCGCAATACATCATCATCGGCCACTCCGAGCGTCGTACTTACCACAAAGAAACCGATGCGGCGATCGCCGAGAAATTTGCCGTGCTGAAAAAAGCCGGCCTGATCCCAGTGCTGTGCATCGGTGAAACCGACGCAGAAAACGAAGCGGGTAAAACCGAAGAAGTTTGCGCACGCCAGATCGACGCCGTGCTGAAAACTCAGGGCGCAGAAGCGTTCAAAGGCGCCGTGATCGCTTATGAGCCAATCTGGGCTATCGGTACCGGTAAATCCGCTACCCCTGCGCAAGCTCAGGCAGTACACAAATTTATCCGCGATCACATCGCCAAGCAGGACGCTGCGGTAGCTGCAGAAGTGATTATCCAGTACGGCGGTTCCGTGAACGATAAAAATGCCGCCGAGCTGTTCACCCAGCCGGACATCGACGGCGCGCTGGTTGGCGGCGCATCACTGAAAGCCGATGCTTTCGCCGTGATCGTCAAAGCCGCTGCCGCTGCTAAAAAAGCCTGATTTTTCTCTGGCTGCTAAATAAAAAACCCCGGCAAGCCGGGGTTTTTTATTATTGTCATCAAGGCATCAGCGCTTGCTGATCTCGTCGAACACGCCACCGGTGGCGAAGTGCACCTTCTGTGCCTGAGTCCAGCCGCCAAAGGTATCATCCACCGTGAACAGCTTCAGTTTCGGGAACTGCTCGGCAAACTTGGCCGCCACAGCTTCGTCACGCGGGCGGTAGTAATTTTTCGCCGCGATGGTTTGTCCTTCCGGCGTATACAGATACTTCAGATAAGCCGTCGCCACATCGCGAGTACCGCGCTTATCAACCACTTTATCGACCACCGAGACGGTCGGCTCCGCCAGGATCGATTCGCTTGGGGTGATAATTTCAAACTTGTCTTTACCCAGCTCTTTCTCCGCCAGCAAAGCTTCGTTTTCCCAGGCGATCAGCACATCACCGATGCCACGTTCTACGAAAGTATTGGTTGAACCGCGTGCGCCGGAATCCAGCACTTCGACGTTCTTATACAGGTTTTTAACGAATTCCTGCGCTTTGGCCTGATCGTTATTGTTCTGGTGCAGTGCGTAACCCCAGGCCGCCAGATAGTTCCAGCGTGCGCCCCCGGAGGTTTTCGGGTTCGGGGTGATCACCGAGACGCCCGGCTTAATCAAATCCGGCCAGTCGTGAATTTGTTTTGGGTTGCCTTTACGCACCAAAAACACAATGGTCGAGGTATAAGGTGCCGAGTTGTCCGGCAGGCGTTTGATCCATTCTTTATCGATGCGCCCGCGCTCGGCGATTGCGTCCACGTCATAGGCCAGCGCCAGCGTGACCACATCGGCCTCAATACCGTTAATCACCGAGGTCGCCTGCTTGCCGGAGCCGCCATGCGATTGGCGCACCGTCACTTTATCGCCGGTCTGCTGCTGCCAGTATTTACCGAATGCGGTGTTATATTCCTGATAGAACTCGCGTGTCGGGTCGTACGAAACGTTCAGCAGTTGGATATCTTTCGCCATGGCGCCGGACGCCAGCAGCATTATTGTCAGACCTACACCCCATTTACGCATACGCATCGACTCGCTCTCCCAGGAAAAATAATCACAACCTCAATCGGTTGATTTAGCATCAGAGCCTGCCAGAAACTTTCCCGCCAATTAAAGAATAAAAAATGTTGGGCTAGACGATTCTGGAATATAACTGCCACGGGCATAAAAAAAGCCCCCGCGTGCGGAGGCTTCTCGAGTTGAATGAATGCGGGATCAGTACAGCTTTTTCGCTGTATCCAGCCAGTCGCCCTTGAACGGACGCTTCATGTTTTCGATCGCATCGATGATGTCGTGGTGCACCATCTTCTCGTTCTGGATACCGACGCAACGGCCACCGTAGCCCTGCAGCAGCAACTCGATAGCGTAAGCGCCCATGCGGGAAGCCAGAATACGATCGTAAGCTACCGGCGAGCCGCCGCGCTGAATGTGGCCCAGCACGGTCGCGCGGGTTTCACGCTTGGTTTCTTGTTCGATATGGCGAGCCAGCTCATCGATATCGCAGATGTGTTCGGTGATCGCCACAATCGCGTGTTTTTTGCCTTTAGCGATACCGGCCTTGATTTCGCAAACCAGGTCTTCGCGGTTGAACTCGGTTTCAGGCAATACGATAAATTCACAACCGCCGGCAATCGCCGCCGCCAGCGTCAGATCGCCGCAGTAGCGCCCCATCACTTCAACGATGGAAATACGCTGATGAGAAGACGAGGTGTCGCGCAAACGGTCAATAGCTTCCACTACGGTTTCGAGCGCGGTGAAGAAGCCGATGGTGTAGTCGGTACCGGCCACGTCGTTATCGATGGTGCCTGGCAGGCCGATACAAGGGAAACCTTCTTCCGTCAGGCGTTTGGCGCCCATATAGGAACCATCGCCGCCGATCACCACCAACGCATCAATACCGCGGTTTTTCAGATTCTCAATTGCCTTGGCGCGTACGCTGTCGTCTCTGAACTCAGGGAAGCGGGCTGAACCGAGGAAAGTGCCGCCGCGATTGATCATATCGGACACGCTATAGCGGTCCAATTGTTCCATGCGATCTTCGTACAAGCCAAGGTAGCCATCGTAAATACCAAAAACTTCCAGACCTTCCGAAAGTGCAGCACGCACAACGCCACGGATTGCAGCGTTCATACCCGGCGAATCACCGCCACTCGTCAGTACACCGATTTTCTTGATCATGACTACCTCTGAACTGTAGATGCAATTTCTTAAGAATTCTGTATTCGCCGATTGTCTTGAAACCTCTCCGGCTGCAGAAAACCAGCTTTACGGTTTATTGCTGGATATTATAGCAAAAACACCCAGCTGAATTGATTCAAGTCACGCATTATTGCGGTAAAAAAACCTCATGGCACGCTGAGCTAATGCTATCGTTTATCCGCTGCGCCGGTTCTCGTCATCCTGCATTAATTATAGCTCCCAACGTCCTTGCCGGCCCACGGGTACCACAGAACAAGGATCCTGGTGGATGAGAACATCAGCCCCCGGAAAGCGATGCAATAACGCCTGCTCCACCTGTTCCGCCAGAATATGCGCCTGCATCAGCGGCAGCGCATCATCCATCTCCAGGTGCAGCTGAATAAAACGCGTCGGACCGGACTGGCGGGTGCGTAGATCGTGCGCGCCTTTCACTCCAGGCCATGAAGAGATCACGTCGATAATCGCCTGGCGCTCGTCGTCCGGCAGTGCCCGGTCCAGCAACGATTGCACAGCTTCATAACCCATCCGTAACGCGCTATAAAGAATGTAGACGCCGATTCCCAATGCAAACAACGCATCCGCCCGGTGAAAACCATACCAGCTTAGCGCAAGCGCTATAAGAATAGCACCATTCATCATGACATCTGACTGATAATGCAGCATATCTGCTCGCACTGCCTGACTGCGAGTTTTTCTCACTACCCAGCGTTGATAGGTGACCAGCAACAGGGTGCTGACCAACGCCACTATCGTCACGGCCATACCGATGCCAGGGTCGCGCAGGGTTTCCGGCGAATACAGATGTTGAAAACCGGTCAGAAATAAAAACAGCGCCGAACCGGAGATGAACATACTTTGCGCTAACGCCGCCAACGATTCAGCTTTGCCGTGCCCGAAAGTGTGCTCCTCATCGGCCGGCTGCAGCGAGTAACGCACCACCAGCAGGTTGGTCAACGATGCGGCGATATCCACCAGCGAATCCACCAGCGCGGCCAACAGGCTCACCGAACCGGTGCGGTACCAGGCGACAATTTTGATCAGTAACAGCGTTGAGGCCAAAACGGTGGCCGCTAACGCGGCGGATTTCACCAAACGCGCATATTGCGGTTCCATAACCCATCCCGGTTAAACGTTCAGAGGGTCAGTATAACGGAATGGTGAGCAAAAAAGCCTTCGCGTAGCGTCGCCTGCCGTTGCCAAGGCAGTGCGCGTCGCAAAGGGAAAACGGCCATATCGATGAAGAAAAAACCGTTCGACCAGCGCGAAACGCCGTCATGGTCCATACTCTGTGGCTTAACTTTGCAGGGTAGCCTAACGGCTTATCAAGCTGTAATTGATGGATAAAAAAAACCCCGCCATCATGGCGGGGGAAGACAGGGATGGTGTCTATGGCAAGGAAAAAACAGGGGACTACTCAGTCGTACTTAACTTCTGGGCAGAAGTTTGCTGCAAACCAGAAATCTGTTGCTCCATCTGCTGCATGCGCTGCTGATGTTTCTGGTCTAAAACGCTTTTTTGCTGTGGCGTCAGCAGGTTATACATTTGATTGCGTACCCGGGCCATTTCGACCTGACGCTTAACCTGCTGCTGGGCCATCTGTTCCGCCTGGGCATACACGGCGGCTTCATCAAATTTGTCTGCGGTCACCAGCTTATGCATGGCTTCCATTTCAGCTACATTGACACCTGGCAGATCGTGGCGTGCCTGACGCATTAAATCGCGCATTTGCTGGCGCTGTTGCTCAGTCAGGCTGACACCGTCAAACATGTGGTGTTGGCCAGGTGTTCTGGTGGTCGCATCGTTTCCGGGAGTCGGTGCAGTTTCCGATGTAGTGTCGGCAGCGAACGCAGCGGTAGAACCTATTGCCAGCATTGATGCCATAACTAATGCGGTCACCTTACGCATTTCAACTCCTCGTGCTTTCTCACTTTGCGAATCAACGAGGAGCAGTGTACTGCTGCACCTGCAAACATGCGTCAGTGCATGTAAAACTACGTAAAGTCATGGAATGCCAACAGTTGATGACGTATTTTGCGTCAGGAGGTAAAACACAATGAATAAAATTCTGCTAGTTGACGACGACCGCGAGCTGACCTCGCTGTTAAAAGAACTGCTTGAAATGGAAGGCTTTACCATCGTGGTTGCTTACGATGGCGAACAGGCGTTGTCGCTACTGGACAGCTCCATCGATCTGCTGCTGCTCGATATCATGATGCCGAAGAAAAACGGTATCGATACGTTGAAAGAACTGCGTCAGCATCACCAGACCCCGGTCATCATGCTGACCGCTCGCGGCAGTGAACTTGACCGCGTATTGGGTCTGGAACTGGGCGCCGATGACTACCTGCCGAAACCCTTTAACGATCGCGAACTGGTGGCGCGTATCCGCGCGATCCTGCGCCGTTCCAACTGGAGCGAACAACAGCAGAATGTCGACACCGGCGCACCAACGCTGGACGTGGACGGCCTGCAGCTCAACCCAGGTCGCCAGGAAGCCAGCTTCGACGGCCAAACGCTGGATCTCACCGGCACCGAATTTACCCTGCTGTACCTGCTGGCGCAGCACCTTGGTCAAGTGGTGTCACGCGAACTGCTGAGCCAGGAAGTGCTGGGTAAACGGCTGACGCCTTTTGATCGCGCTATCGATATGCACATCTCCAACCTGAGACGTAAGCTGCCCAACCGCAAAGACGGCCATCCGTGGTTCAAAACGCTGCGTGGTCGGGGTTACTTAATGGTATCTGCAACATGATCAACAGTTTGACGGCACGTATCTTCGCCATTTTCTGGTTCACATTGGCCCTGGTGCTGATGTTGGTGTTGATGGTGCCCAAGTTAGACTCCCGCCAAATGACCTCGCTGCTGGACAGCGAGCAGCGGCAGGGGCTGATGCTGGAACAACACGTCGAGGCCGAGTTGCAAAACGATCCGGCCAACGATCTGATGTGGTGGCGGCGCTTATTCCGCGCCATTGAAAAATGGGCCCCGCCTGGGCAGCGCCTGCTTCTGGTCACCAGCGAAGGCCGGGTGATTGGCAACATGCAGCGCAACGAAATGCAGTTGGTGCGCAATTTCATCGGCCAATCTGATAACGCCGATCATCCGAAGAAGAAGAAATATGGCCGTGTCGAACTGGTCGGCCCTTTCTCGGTGCGCGATGGTGAAGACAACTACCAGCTGTACCTGATCCGCCCTGCCAACAGCCCACAATCCGATTTTATCAACCTGATGTTCGACCGGCCGCTGCTGCTGCTGATCGTCACCATGCTGATCAGCGCCCCCTTGCTGCTATGGCTGGCCTGGAGCCTGGCAAAACCGGCGCGCAAGCTGAAGAATGCGGCGGACGATGTCGCACGTGGCAACCTGAAACAGCATCCTGAACTGGAGGCCGGGCCGCAAGAGTTCCTGGCGACCGGTGCCAGTTTTAACCAAATGGTCAGCGCGCTGGAACGCATGATGACCGCTCAGCAACGGCTGATTTCCGATATTTCGCATGAGTTGCGTACGCCGCTGACCCGCCTGCAGTTGGCCACGGCATTAATGCGCCGTCGTCACGGCGAAGGGCACGAGCTGGCGCGCATCGAAACCGAAGCACAACGCCTGGACTCAATGATCAACGATCTGCTGGTGCTGTCGCGCGGACAACAGAAAAGTGAGTTGGCCCGTGAACGGCTGCTGGCCAACGAACTGTGGGCCGACGTGCTGGACGACGCCAGCTTCGAAGCCGAACAAATGGGCAAACAGCTGGAGATCACCTCTCCTCCCGGTCCGTGGGCCCTGTTCGGTAACGCCGGTGCGCTGGATAGCGCATTGGAAAATATCGTGCGCAATGCCCTGCGCTATTCGAACACCCACATTGCCGTGGCGTTCAGCGCAGACAACCAAGGCATAACCATTGTGGTCGACGACGACGGTCCCGGCGTCAGTGCGGAAGATCGCGAACAAATATTCCGGCCGTTCTATCGTACCGATGAAGCACGCGATCGCGCCTCGGGCGGGACCGGTTTGGGCCTGGCCATCGTTGAGGCGGCAGTCAACCAACACCGTGGTTGGGTGAAAGCGGAAGACAGCCCGCTCGGCGGCCTGCGTCTGGTGTTGTGGTTACCGCTCCACCAGCGCTGATAGCCTAAGACAGGCCGCTAAGATTTTGCTATTCTGCGCCCCTCGTCATGAGGGGCTTTTTACATGCTGAACATCGTTTTATTCGAACCTGAGATCCCACCCAACACCGGCAATATTATCCGCCTGTGTGCCAATACCGGTTTTCAACTGCACCTGATAGAGCCAATGGGCTTCCCGTGGGACGATAAACGCCTGCGTCGCGCCGGGCTGGATTACCATGAATTCGCCAGCATCCGGCGTCATGCCGACTACGCGGCTTTTATCGCCGGCGAAAATCCGCAGCGTCTGTTTGCCCTGACCACCAAAGGCACCCCGGCGCACAGCGCGGTCAGCTATCAGGCCGGTGACTACCTGCTGTTCGGGCCGGAAACGCGCGGCCTGCCCGCCGAGATCCTCGAAGCCTTGCCGGCACAGCAGAAAATCCGCATCCCCATGCAGGCACAAAGCCGCAGCATGAACCTGTCTAACGCCGTTGCCGTGGTGGTGTACGAAGCCTGGCGACAACTGGACTATGCGGGTGCACTGATTAAGTCTTAATCAATGACAACCTGGCCTGCGGAGACAATAATGTTTAAAGGTTACCTCTCCGGGGACATCGAATGGCTTTGGCTGAGAGTATTGTCACGCAACTACGCAGGCTCGAAAGCGCGCTGAATCAGGCGCTGTTGCGTTTGCACGACATAACGGACGCTGAGGCCTTACACGACGTACGTATCAACCTGCAGCGTATCAGAAGCCTGTTGCGCCCCTTGCGCGGTATTCCTGGCGTTACCCGGCTCAGCCGCGCTGCCGCTGAATTGGGTAAAATCACTACGCCGATACGCGATCTGGAAGTGCTGATTGCCGAACTGGAACAGCACCCGTTGGCATGGCAGACCAACACGCGCAAAACCGAGCTGCACAGCCGCAAACTGGCGTTGATGTCGCAACCGTTGCTGACCCACTTTCCCACTCTGCTGCATGCCTGGCCAAAAACCTTTCGCCGCACCAACCCCCGGCATACGAAACGTCGTATTGCCCTCCGCCTGAGCCTTCAGACGAAGCAGCTGTGCCTGGCATTAGCAGACTCGCATTACGATCGACACCGGCTGCGCCTGCTGGTTAAGCGCCTGCGCTATGTTGTCGATGCCTATCCTCAACTCTCTCACATTACGCCACAAGCCGCCGCCAACCTGAAAATAGCGCAAAGTGCGCTCGGCGATTGGCACGATCGTTTTGTCTGGTGCCAGCAGGCCGAAAATCAGCAAGATCTGTGGCCGCTGCTGCCAGAGTGGCAAAGGGCGCTGGATGTCACGCGGGAGAAAGCGGAGAAGGCGCTGCTTTCACTTTCACGGGCGCTTAATACCTAAAATCCGCGGTGTATCACGATCCTGTCAAAAGGGTGCGGGAACAGGGCACGCCAGTCCCCGAAAACATTCACTGCGGCAGAGGATAATAGGCTATGTTTTGTAAGGGTAATCGACATTCATCATAGGAAATCGTATGAAAAAACAACGTTTGGGCGTTGCCATGGCGGTTTTGGCAGCGGGCCTGTTATTGGCAGGCTGTTCGTCCAAAGTAACCAAAACGGATCAGTACTCGGGATTCTTGTCTGACTACAGTAAATTGCAGGAAACCACGTCACCCAGCGGCCATAAAACGCTGCGCTGGATCGACCCAAGCTACAAAGAATCCAACTACCGCGGCCTGTATTTCGAGCCGGTAGTCTATTTCCCTGCTGAAAAACCGACGACGCGCGTCAGCCAGGATACGCTGAATAAAATAAAGGCTTACGCCACCCAGCGGATCAAAGCCGCGCTTGAAAATCGCTTTACCGTACTGAAGAGTCCGGCCGGATCGCGCGTACTGATAGCTAAGCTCGCCATCACCGCAGTTTCTGCCGAAAACGAAGATGTGAAATTCTATGAGGTGGTGCCGGTCGCGGCAGTGGTTGCCAGCACCATGGCGGCCAGCGGTCACAGAACCCAAAACACCACGCTGTATATCGAAGGTGAGTTGATTGATCAGGACACCGGCAAAACCGTGCTGGAAGTCGCTCGTAAAGCCTATGGTAAAACCGTCAGCAACGACAGTTCACCGGTAACGGCAGAGGACGTCAAAGCCGCGATCGATGACATGGTCACAGACATCACCAACTTCCCGAAACAGGGTTAACCCTGCGAAGAAACACATCGGGGGAGCCACAGCTCCCCCGATTTTATGTTTATGCGCCAATCCACCCGCTTAAATACCGTCGCCGTATTCAAAACCGTGGTTAGTGCCGTTGAAATACTGGTCCATATCCATCGACGGCGTGTCGCTTTCCGGCCGACCGACAATACGTGCAGGCACGCCCGCAGCCGTCGTATGCGCAGGTACAGACTGCAACACCACTGAGCCCGCACCGATTTTAGCGCCTTTACCCACTTCTATATTGCCGAGAATTTTAGCCCCGGCGCCAATCATTACGCCCTCACGGATCTTCGGATGGCGATCGCCGCTGGTCTTTCCGGTACCGCCGAGGGTAACCGACTGCAAAATAGACACGTCATTCTCTACCACGGCAGTTTCACCGATCACGATGCCGGTAGCATGGTCAAGCATGATGCCGCAGCCAATCGTGGCCGCCGGGTGAATATCCACGCCGAAAGCGACCGAAATCTGATTCTGCAGGTAAATCGCCAACGCCTGCCGCCCCTGCAGCCACAACCAGTGGCCGATACGGTAGGCCTGGAGCGCATGGAAACCTTTCAGGTACAGCAACGGCGTTGAATATTTGTCTACCGCCGGGTCACGCAGACGCACGGCCAGGATGTCACGGGCGGCCGAAGCGATCATTTGCTGATCGGCTAGGTAGGCGTCTTCCACCACTTCACGCACCGCAATGGCCGGCATAATTGGATTTGCCAGCTTGTTTGCCAGAATATAGCTGAGCGCACCGCCCAGGTTATCGTGCTTGAGCAACGTCGCATGATAAAAGCTAGCCAGCATCGGTTCACACTCAGCCAGCTCTCTCGCCTCTGATTTAATGCTATTCCAGACCTGCTCTAACTCTTCTGACGACATCAGGTTCCTCTCCGCCTTGCAAAACAGGCTGCCTCATCGCATGGCGATCAGGCAGCCCAATTCAGTTGCCGGGGTCAGCATGCCGCCCCGCATTCTATTTTATAGGTCAAGCGTTGTGTTTTTCGTCTTTTCTGGTCCGCCCCAACAGGCTTAGCGCGGCCTCGCGGGCATCTTTGTGGCAGTACAGCACCTGGTAAATCTGTTCGGTAATCGGCATTTCAACGCCGTGCCGCTGCGCCAACGCCAATACCTCTTTGGTATTGCGATAGCCTTCGACCACCTGACCTATACTGTCCTGCGCTTCCTGCACGCCTTTTCCCTGCCCCAGCATAATACCGAAGCGGCGGTTGCGCGATTGGTTATCGGTGCAGGTTAACACCAGATCGCCCAGCCCGGCCATGCCCATGAAGGTCGAGGGATCGGCACCCAGCGCAGAGCCAAGGCGTGTCATTTCCGTCAAGCCGCGGGTAATCAATGCCGTACGAGCATTCGCACCAAACCCGATGCCGTCTGACATGCCGGCGCCAATGGCAATCACGTTCTTCACTGCCCCGCCCAACTGCACGCCGATAAAATCGGGGTTGCTGTAGACGCGGAAACTTTTGCCACAGTGCAGCAACTGTTGCAGATCTTCAGCGAACTGCGCATCGGTAGAGGCCAGTGCAATGGCGGTAGGCAGCCCGGCAGCCAATTCTTTGGCGAAAGTCGGCCCGGAGACCACCGCAAGCGGAATGGCTTCACCCAGCGCTTCGCGCGCCACGTCCTGCAATAGCCGGCCGGTTTCTGCTTCCAGCCCTTTGGTTGCCCAAACGATACGGGCATCCGGCCGCAAATGCGGTTTCAACTGACGCAGCACGTCACCAAACACATGGCTTGGCACCACCACCAGCACATCACGGCTGGCCGCCAGCGCACGGGCCAGGTCGGCTTCGAGCAACAGCGTGTCGGGGAAGGTTACGTCGGGAAGAAAGGCCTGATTGCAGCGATCGCGCTGCATTTTTTGAATCTGCTCGGGGTTATGGCCCCACAGCACCACGGAGTGGCCGTTACGCGCCAGCGTAATGGCTAATGCGGTGCCGTACGAGCCGGCACCGATAACGGTCATTGAAGCATTGACGGTGTTCATCAGGCATCCTGATGTGGTGCGGCACCTTCGCCTTCCGCCTGCTGCTGCAGATAGTTCATGAACAGCGCGTCAAAGTTAACCGGTGCCAGGTTCAGCTGCGGGAATGTACCGCGAGAAACCAGGCTGGTGATGCACTCACGCGCATACGGGAACAGAATGTTCGGGCAGTATGCGCCCAGGCAATGCGCCAGCTGCGTGCCGTCGATGCCCGCTACAGAGAAGATGCCTGCCTGCTGCACTTCACACAGGAACGCAGTTTCTTCGCCCAGAGACGCCGTCACGGTTACGCGCAGTACAACCTCATACACTTCGTCAGCCAACTGGCTGGAAGCGGTATCTAGATCCAGTTTAACTTCTGGCTGCCATTCCTGCTGGAAAACCTGCGGCGCTTTTGGCGCTTCGAAGGAGATATCCTTGGTGTAAATGCGCTGAATCTGGAAAGCCATCTCTGTGCTGTTTTGTTCTGACATGTGTGTAATACCCTTGGTTAAACGTCCTTATTGACACTCAGTAACCGGTAGCGGCCCGCTTAAAGCAGCGGATCCAGACCACCACGAGCATCGAGTTCATATAAATCATCGCAGCCGCCGATATGTTGGCCATCGATGAAAATCTGAGGCACGGTGGTGCGCCCACTGCGCGCAATCATCGCTTCGCGTTTTTCATTATCGCCATCGATGGCGATTTCGTTAAACGCGGCGCCCTTGCTGTTCAGCAGCGCTTTGGCGCGATGGCAGAACGGGCAGGTCACTTTGGTGTAGATATCAATGTTAGCCATGGATTACCACCTCAAATACGTTAAATAATTACTTACCGCGCACTAATGGCAGGTTTTCCCCGCTCCAGCCGGCAATCCCGTCCTTCAGCGTGGTGACGTTTTCGAAACCCGCCTTGTGGAGGTTTTCTGCCGGCTCGCGGGAAGTGGTGCCGTTGGCACAAACCACGATGATAGGCTGAGCCTTGTGTTTTTCCAACTCGCCCAGGCTGCCGCTTTTGATTTCGCTGGCGGTCAGGTTAATGGCGTTGGCCAGGTGGCCTCTGCGGAAATCATCACGGCTGCGGGTATCCACCACAACGGCATCTTCTTTATTAATCAGTCGGGTGGCTTCACCGCGGGTGATCTCTTTCACCTTGGAGAAACTGCTCTTGAACGTCATGACGATCACCGCAACCAGCAGGGCGATCCAGGCCAGGCTCAGTATGGGATGCTTGCTAACGAATTGCATAATTTCTTGCAGCATGGGGTGTAACAACTCCCGTCAGTTTAAGGAAAAAATAACTCAAGGTTCCAGAGTATACCTGCCGAGTGCAGCAAATACAGCCAATAAGCAAGTGCTAGTGCAGAAACTGCGGGCTACGCTGAGAAATTCTCTGCGCCACAGCCTAAAAGCCGCCTTTGTTGACCGCAACTTTGATCTCTCTGGGCTCTTTTTAACCGTCGGCGTTGTAAAATCGGTCGGTTTTTAGGGTGAATAGCCATCACTCTGGCACCGGGCAGATGGCTATTCACAACTTAAAATTCATAACGAGGTTAATGCAATGTCGAGCAACAAAAAACCGATGGTACTGGTGATCCTGGACGGGTACGGCCACCGCGAGGAGCAACAGGACAACGCCATTGTGAACGCCAAAACGCCGGTGATGGATCGCCTGTGGCAACAGCAGCCACACACGCTGATCGCCGCATCCGGGCTGGATGTTGGCCTGCCTGACGGTCAAATGGGCAATTCGGAAGTCGGCCACGTCAACCTGGGGGCCGGCCGTATCGTTTATCAGGATCTGACCCGGTTGGATAAAGAAATCAAAGAAGGCGATTTCTTCGCGAATCCAACGCTGACGGCAGCGGTCGACAAAGCCGTGCAGGCCGGCAAAGCGGTGCATATCATGGGGCTGCTGTCGCCGGGTGGCGTACACAGCCACGAAGATCATATTCTGGCCATGATTGAACTGGCCTCGCAGCGCGGCGCCAAGACCGTTTACCTGCATGCCTTCCTCGACGGTCGTGATACTCCGCCACGCAGTGCTGAAACCTCCTTGCAACGCTTTAGCGATGCCTTTGCCAGCCTGGGCTGCGGGCGTATCGCATCGCTGATCGGCCGTTACTACGCCATGGACCGCGACAACCGCTGGGATCGCGTTCAACTGGCTTATGATTTACTGACTCAGGCCAAGGGCGACTTTGTCACCGACAACGCCGTTGCTGCCCTGCAGGCCGCTTACCAGCGTGGCGAGAACGACGAGTTCGTCAAGCCGACCGTTCTCCAGGCTGCCGGGGAGGCCACTGCCGAACTGCACGACGGTGACGCGCTGATTTTCATGAATTTCCGCGCCGATCGCGCACGCCAGATCGTTCGTGCCTTCGTGAATGCGGATTTCGACGGTTTCCCACGCGCCAAAGTCATCAACTTTGGTGATTTCGTCATGCTGACCGAATACGCCGCCGACATCAAAGTTCCCTGCGCCTATCCGCCGGCATCGTTGAACAACACCTTCGGCGAATGGTTAATGAAGCACGACAAAACCCAGCTGCGCATTTCGGAAACCGAAAAATACGCCCACGTCACCTTCTTCTATAACGGCGGCGTTGAACAACCGTTTGCCGGAGAGGAGCGTGTGCTGATCAACTCACCGAAGGTCGCGACCTACGATCTGCAGCCAGAAATGAGCGCCGCCGAGCTGACCGACAAACTGCTGACCGCCATTAACAGCGGCAAGTACGACGCCATCATCTGCAACTATCCCAATGGCGATATGGTGGGTCATACCGGGGTTTACAACGCGGCGGTAAAAGCGGTGGAAACTCTGGACGGCTGCATCGCCCAGGTCGTCGAAGCGGTGAAAGCCGTCGACGGGCAGTTGCTGATCACCGCCGACCACGGTAATGCCGAACAAATGCGCGATCCCGCGACCGGTCAGGCGCACACCGCCCACACCAGCCTTCCGGTACCGCTGATTTACATCGGCAAGCCTGCCCGCGCAGTCAACGGCGGCAAGCTTTCGGACATCGCGCCGACCATGCTGACGCTGATGGGAATGGAAATCCCGCAAGAGATGACTGGTAAGCCGCTGTTCATCGTGGAATAATCCTTCCTTATGAGGGAAAAGGCGTTTTTTGCACTATCAAGGGTAACCCGAAGCGCAAACCCAGGCAGCCAGCCGCTGCCTGAACGCACCGCGCCAAGGAAGTTGACCACCCTGTGCGCCAGCGTATTTTACGCTGGCGTCTTGTTGTTGCCGTTAGCCAGCCAGGCGGCGGAAGACAATAAATCCCAGCTCAAAGACATCCAGCAAAGCATCGCCGAGAAAGAAAAGGCGGTTAAGCAGCAGCAGCAGCAGCGCAGCTCATTGCAGGATCAGCTTAAGCAGCAAGAGAAAACCATCGCGCAGGCCAGCCGCCTGCTGCGTGACACCCAGGGCACCTTGAGCCAACTGGGGAAAGATATCTCCGGCCTGAATGCCTCAATCGCCAAGTTGCAAAAGCAGCAATCCACCCAGCAGGAAATCCTCGCCAAACAGCTCGATGCCGCCTTCCGCCAGGGCCAACACAGCGCCGTGCAATTGATCCTCAGCGGTGAGGAGAGCCAGCGTAGCGAGCGTATTTTGGCTTACTTCGGCTACCTGAACGACGCGCGTCAGCAAACCATTGAAGAACTGAAGCAAACCCGCGCCGAGCTGGCAAAGCAAAAAACCACGCTGGTGGCCAAACAGGGCCAACAGAAATCGCTGCTAGGCGAACAACAAACTCAGCAGCAGAAGCTGGAGCAGGCACGCGGCGCACGTAAGAAAACGCTGACCGCGCTGGAAGCCTCGCTGGAAAAAGATCAGCAGCGCCTGGTGGAGCTGCGCCAGAACGAAACCCGGATGCGCGACAAGATTGCCCGGGCCGAAAGAGAAGCCCGTGCCCGAGCGGAACGCGAAGCGCGTGAGGCCGCCAAAGTACGCGAGCAGGTGCGCGTCAAAGAACAACAGGCGAAGAAAACCGGCACCAGCTATAAGCCAAGCGAAGCCGACCGCTCACTGATGGCCCGTACCGGCGGCCTTGGCAGACCGGGTGGGCAGGCAATATGGCCGGTACGCGGTCGTACTTTGCATGGTTTCGGTGAACAGCTGCAAGGCGAACTACGCTGGAAAGGCATGGTGATCTCGGCCGCCGAAGGCAGTGAAGTAAAAGCTATCGCCGACGGTCGCGTGCTGCTGGCCGACTGGCTGCAAGGCTATGGCCTGGTTGTCGTCATCGAACACGGTAAGGGTGACATGAGCCTGTATGGCTACAACCAAAGCGCGTTGGTCAACGTAGGGGCGCAGGTACGCGCCGGCCAGCCGATAGCCTTGGTAGGCACCAGCGGAGGCCAGGGAACGCCGTCGCTCTATTTCGAAATTCGTCGCCAGGGTCAGGCCGTTAACCCACTACCGTGGTTGGGAAGATAGATTTGCGCTATAACAAAATCCGTACTGCCGTCTTGATTGGCTGTCTGCTGCAGGTCTGCGCCGCACAGGCAGGGAAACTCTCCATCGTTATCGATGACGTGGGTTATCGCCCGCACGAAGAGGGTGCGGTGCTGCAAATGCCGACGGCCATCTCCGTCGCGGTGCTGCCCAATGCCCCCCATGCCCGTTTAATGGCTACCCGCGCCCACAGTCAGGGGCGTGAAGTGCTGATCCACATGCCGATGGCGCCGCTCAGCAAGCAACCGCTGGAACGCGACACGCTACAGCCTTCCATGAGCAGCGAAGAGATCCAGCGCATTATCCGCAATGCGGTCAATAATGTGCCCTATGCGGTGGGTATGAATAATCACATGGGCAGCGCCATGACCTCCAGCCTGCCGGGTATGCAGAAAGTCATGCAGGCGCTCGACAGCTACCAACTCTATTTCCTCGACAGCATGACCATCGGCAACAGCCAGGCCACCCGAGCCGCGGCCGGTACCCATGTGAAGGTGATCAAGCGTAAGGTGTTCCTGGACGACACGGCCAACGAAGCCGATATCCGTCGCCAGTTCAACCGGGCCGTCGAATTGGCGAGGCGCAACGGTTCCGCTATCGCCATTGGTCATCCGCGCCCGACTACGGTGAAAGTGCTGCAGCAAATGCTGCCCACGCTGCCGAGCGACATCGTGCTGGTGAAACCCAGCTCGCTGCTGAACGAACCACAGGGCGGCGGCAGTGGCGGCAGCTATGTCCCACCACCGGCCAAGCCGCAGAAACCGCAGCCGAAGAACCCGTTCAATGGCGGGATCAAGCAGTGTAAGGTCAAGTTGCCGAAGGAAAAAGTCAACGCGGGCAAGGTCATGAACGTGATCGGCGAAAGCGTGACCCAGTCGCCGGCCGTGACCTTCATTAAACGTCAGTGGCAACGCTGGACGGACCCAACGCCAGATAAGCCCAAAGCATAAAATCAGGGCCGGAATTCCGGCCCTTTTTACGGTTAGTCCCAGCTCAGGATCACTTTCCCGGACTGGCCGGAGCGCATGACGTCAAAGCCCTGCTGGAATTGGTCGATCGAGAAACGGTGAGTAATGATAGGCGTCAGATCCAAACCAGACTGGATCAGCGCCGCCATCTTATACCAGGTTTCAAACATCTCGCGACCGTAAATCCCTTTGATAAACAGCCCTTTGAAGATCACCTGATTCCAGTCGATCGACATATCCGACGGTGGAATACCCAGCATGGCAATACGTCCGCCGTGGTTCATCGCGTTGAGTAACGAACGAAACGCCGGTGGCGCGCCTGACATTTCCAGCCCTACGTCAAACCCTTCAGTCATGCCCAACTCGGCCATCACGTCGTTCAGGTTTTCTTTACTGACGTTCACCGCACGGGTCACGCCCATTTTACGCGCCAGATCCAGACGGTATTCGTTGACGTCGGTAATCACCACGTGGCGGGCGCCAACGTGTTTGCATACCGCCGCGGCCATGATGCCAATAGGGCCGGCGCCGGAAACCAGCACGTCTTCGCCTACCAAGTCAAACGACAGCGCGGTGTGCACCGCATTGCCGAACGGGTCGAAGATTGACGCCAGCTCATCGGAGATATTGTCCGGGATTTTGAAGGCATTGAACGCCGGGATCACCAGATATTCGGCAAAAGAACCAGGACGGTTCACCCCCACACCGGTGGTATTGCGGCACAGGTGAGTGCGGCCACCCCGGCAGTTGCGGCAATGGCCGCAGGTGATATGGCCTTCGCCGGAAACGCGGTCGCCGACGTTGAACCCTTTGACTTCCTGGCCGATGGCAACCACTTCACCCACGTACTCGTGGCCGACGACCATAGGCACCGGGATGGTTTTCTGTGACCATTCATCCCAGTTATAGATATGAACATCGGTACCGCAGATCGCGGTTTTCCGGATTTTAATCATGATGTCGTTATGGCCCAGCTCCGGCTGAGGCACATCGGTCATCCAAATCCCTTCTTCCGCTTTCAGTTTTGACAATGCTTTCATGGTTTTACCTTATGCAATAACGCCAAGATCTTTACCGATACGAATGAACGCCGCAACCGCACGCTCAATTTGCTCCGGGGTGTGATCGGCGGACATCTGGGTGCGGATACGCGCCTGGCCTTTCGGCACCACCGGATAGAAGAAACCTGTCACATAGATGCCTTCCTTGAGCAACGCATTGGCGAATTCCTGCGCCAGTTTTGCTTCACCCAACATCACCGGGATGATGGCGTGATCGGCCCCGGCCAGCTCAAAGCCCGCCGCGGTCATTTTTTCGCGGAACAGGCTCGCATTGGCCCACAGACGATCGCGCAATGCATCGCCCTGCTCCAGCAATTCCAATACTTTGATCGACGCGGCGACAATCGCCGGCGCCAGCGAGTTGGAGAACAGATAAGGACGCGAACGCTGACGCAGCCACTCCACGACCTCTTTTTTCGCTGCGGTATAACCGCCGGAAGCACCGCCCAGCGCCTTGCCCAGGGTTCCGGTAATGATGTCTACGCGTCCCATCACCTCGCAATACTCGTGGGTACCGCGCCCATTGGCACCAACGAAACCGACCGCGTGGGAATCATCCACCATTACCAACGCCTGGTACTGATCTGCCAGGTCACACACCCCTTTCAGGTTGGCGATAACGCCGTCCATCGAGAACACGCCGTCGGTGGCGATCATGATATGGCGTGCGCCATCAGCCTTGGCCTGCTTCAGCTGTGCGGCCAGTTCAGTCATATCATTGTTGGCGTAACGGTAGCGCTTCGCCTTGCACAAACGCACGCCGTCGATGATCGAAGCATGGTTCAAGGCATCAGAGATAATGGCGTCTTCCGGCCCCAACAGGGTTTCGAACAACCCGCCGTTGGCGTCAAAGCAAGAGGAATACAAGATGGCGTCTTCCATCCCGAGGAAGTCGGCCAGCTTTTTTTCCAGCTGTTTATGGCTGTCCTGGGTGCCGCAAATAAAGCGCACCGACGCCATGCCGAAACCGTGGCTGTCCATACCGGCCTTGGCCGCCGCGATCATCGCCAGGTGGTTAGCCAGGCCCAGGTAGTTGTTGGCGCAGAAATTGATCACATGGCTGCCGTCGGCTACGGCGATATCAGCCTGCTGAGCGGTAGTAATAATGCGCTCTTCTTTGAACAATCCCTCGCTACGGGTGGTCTCAAGTTGTTGTTCCAACTGCTGATAAAAAGACGCGGACATTCGGTTATCTCCAGGATTGGGCTGTTTTCAACATATTTTACTGATTTGTAACCAAACTGACGAGAATCAGCGGGAGAGAATATGAAAATTGCAGCAGATATCACGGCAAAGTACTGCAGTGCTCGACATCACGGGATAATCAGAGCCCGTCCGATGTTTGCAGCGGCATGAAATGCTATTATAAGCGGCATTGAGCGTGGGACACCGTGTCCCACCGGGCAGAATAACAGGGGTAACCCAATGATTATCGTCACTGGTGGCGCCGGCATGATCGGCAGCAATATCATTAAAGCGCTGAATGACACAGGGTATCGCGATATCCTGGTGGTAGATAACCTGAAAGACGGCACCAAATTCGCCAACCTGGTCGATCTCGACATCGCCGACTATATCGACAAAGAAGATTTCATCGCCAATATCGTGGCCGGTGACGATCTGGGTGAAATAGACGCGGTTTTCCACGAAGGCGCCTGCTCGTCCACCACCGAGTGGGACGGCAAGTACATGATGGACAACAACTATCAGTACTCCAAAGATCTGCTTCACTACTGCCTGGATCGCGAAATTCCATTCCTGTACGCCTCTTCTGCAGCCACCTACGGCGGTCGTGAAGAGTTTATCGAAGAGCGCCAGTTTGAAGAGCCGCTGAACGTCTACGGCTACTCGAAATTCCTGTTCGACCAGTACGTGCGTGAAATTCTGCCTGAGGCAGACTCGCAGATCTGCGGCTTCCGTTATTTCAACGTCTACGGCCCACGTGAAGGCCACAAAGGCAGCATGGCCAGCGTGGCATTCCACCTGAACAGCCAGATCAACCGCGGCGAGAACCCGAAACTGTTCGACGGTAGCCAGGATTTCAAACGTGACTTCATCTACGTCGGCGACGTGGCGGCAGTTAACCTGTGGTTCTTGAAAAGCGGCGTCTCCGGCATCTTCAACTGCGGCACCGGCCGTGCAGAAACCTTCCAGGCAGTGGCCGACGCGGTGGTCGACTTCCATCAGAAAGGCGCGGTGGAAAACATCCCGTTCCCGGAAAAACTCAAAGGCCGTTACCAGGCGTTTACCCAGGCCGACCTGACCAAGCTGCGCGCCGCCGGCTATGACGCACCGTTCAAAACGGTCGCCGAAGGCGTGAAAGAGTACATGGCCTGGTTAAACCGCACCGCCTAAGCTGAAGGAACAAACATAGGGTATGAAAATACTGGTTATCGGCCCTTCATGGGTTGGCGATATGATGATGTCGCAAAGTCTCTACCGCACCCTGAAGGCCGAGCACCCGACGGCAGAAATTGATGTGATGGCACCGGCCTGGTGCCGTCCATTGCTGGCGCGTATGCCGGAGGTCAACCAGGCCCTGTCGATGCCGTTAGGTCACGGCGCGCTGGCGCTCAGTGAGCGCCGTCGTCTGGGGCATGCTCTGCGCGCCAACGGATACGATCGCGCCTACGTGTTGCCGAACTCCTTCAAATCGGCGCTGGTGCCTTTTTTTGCCCAGGTGCCACGGCGCGTCGGTTGGCGCGGGGAAATGCGCTATGGCCTGCTGAATGATATTCGCGTATTGGACAAGGCCGCTTTCCCATTGATGGTGCAGCGTTATGTGGCGCTGGCCTACGACAAACAACGCATTCAACGCGCAGAAGATCTGCCGCAGCCGCTACTGTGGCCGCAACTGCAGGTCAGCGACGAAGAAATTGCCGAAACAACTGCCGCCTTCAACCTGACCGATCATCGGCCGATTATCGGCTTTTGCCCCGGCGCCGAGTTCGGTCCGGCCAAACGCTGGCCGCATTATCACTATGCCGCTCTGGCGCAAAAGCTGATCGATCAGGGTTATCAAATCGCCCTGTTCGGTTCCGCCAAGGATAATGAGGCGGGTGAACAGATCCGCGCCGCGCTGGATGACGACGCCCGCGGCTTTTGCATGAATCTGGCTGGGGAAACGCAGCTGGAGCAAGCGGTGATCCTGTTGGCCTCCTGTTCGGCCGTGGTCAGTAACGACTCAGGTTTGATGCACGTTGCAGCGGCGTTGAATAAACCGCTGATAGCCTTGTACGGCCCAAGCAGCCCGGACTTCACGCCGCCGCTGTCCGACAAGGCCAAAGTGATCCGTTTAATTAGCGGTTACCATAAGATACGCAAAGGTGATGCCGATCAGGGTTACCATCAGAGCCTGATCGATATTCAGCCACAGCAGGTGTTGGACGCGCTGACGCCGTTACTTGCCGCCAGCGAGGAATAAGCATGCAGGTGTTGATTGTCAAAACCTCGTCCATGGGGGATGTGCTCCACACGCTACCGGCACTCACCGATGCCATGCAGGCCATTCCCGGCATCCGTTTTGATTGGGTGGTCGAGGAAGGCTTCAGCCAAATCCCTACCTGGCATCCGGCAGTAGATCGCGTGATCCCGGTGGCGATACGCCGCTGGCGCAAAAACTGGTTTGGCAGCGAAACCCGTCAGCAACGCTGCGATTTTAAACGCGTGGTGCAGGAGCGAAATTACGACGCGGTGATCGACGCCCAGGGGCTAATCAAAAGCGCCGCGCTGATCACCCGCATCGCCAAAGGCAGCAAACACGGCCAGGACAGCAAAAGCGCCCGTGAGCCCTTCGCCAGCTGGTTCTACAATCACCGCTACGATATCGACAAACAGCAACACGCCGTCGAACGTACGCGCGAGCTGTTCGCCAAAAGCCTGGGCTACGAAAAGCCCGACAGCGTCGGTGATTACGCCATTGCAGCCCGCTTTCTCAGCCATCTGCCGGCCGATGCCGGGCGGTATCTGGTGTTTTTGCATGCCACCACCCGCGATGATAAACACTGGCCGGAAACGCACTGGCGCGAGCTGATTTCGTTAACAGAGGCAAGCGGGTTGAAGATCAAATTGCCGTGGGGTGCAGAACACGAACGCCAGCGCGCACTGCGTTTGGCGGAAGGTTTCCCGCACGTCGAGGTTTTACCCAAACTCAGTCTGCAGCAGGTGGCCGAAGTGCTGGCCGGTGCGAAATGCGTGGTTTCGGTTGATACCGGCCTTAGCCACCTGACCGCCGCACTCGACAGGCCGAATATCACGCTGTTTGGTCCCACCGATCCAGGATTGATCGGCGGTTACGGTCAGAATCAACACTCTCTGATTTCTCCAGAAAAAAGCATGGCAACGCTCTCCGCCGGCTCAGTCTGGGCCGAGTTGCAAAAGGTTATTGGATGAAAAAGCTGCACGTTATCAATTTAGGGAAGATGGGTGGCGTCGAACGCCTGTTCTTGCAGTACATCAACGACACCACCGACGGCAGTAACGAGGTGATTTGCATCAGCAGCGAGGTCGGTGAAGAGATCCGCCGGCAAATGCCTGACCAGAAAGTCACCTTTGCCAACCGGCTGGTAAACGCTTTGCCACTGCGCTGCCCGCAGTTTTTGCGCAAATACCTGCTGAAAAGCAAAATCGAAAAGGCCAATGCCGACGTGGTCATCGTTTGGGACCTGGTGCCCGGGCTGGCTGCCAAACCGAAGCGCGGTAAGCTGGTTTACTACGATCATGGCTGCTCATGGCGCTACCCCAAGAATCAAAAGACCTTACGTTTTCTCACCATGCTGGACGGGGTGATCTCGGCCTCATTTGCCTCAAAGCGGGTGATGGAACTGCGCTTTAATTTGCCCTGCCCGAATCACGTGGTGATCAATCGACTAAAAACGCCCTCCGGTATTAGCGATAGCCTGAAACCACTCGGCAAGCCGATCAGAATAGGCACCGCCTCGCGCCTGGTCAGCCTGAAAGGCATCAGCGTGTCGTTGCTGATGATGCAGGAACTGCTGCGCCGCGGGCACGATGTCACCCTGGAAATTGCAGGCAAGGGACCCGACAGGGCAGAATTTGAAGCCTTGGCGGAAAAGCTCGAGCTGGACGATCGGGTCATCTTCAGCGGTTTTCAGGATAACGTCGCGGACTTTTTCAACCGCACACATATCTATATGAGTACGCCGATCACCGAACCCTTCGGCTTATCCTGTATGGAAGCTTTGTATTTCGGCGTGCCGGTCATATTCCCGCAGGTCGATGGCCAGCCAGAGGTGATTAAAGATCGACACTGCGGTATTGGCTTAACCCCCTCGGTAACGATTGAAGAACATCAACGGCTAACGGGCATCAAGGTGGATTTCCCTCATGAAGTCTATGATCCGGTCAGCGATACGCTGGTCATGCCTAAACTGCTGTCGCACCTGGAGTGCGCAGATGCAGTGGAAAAGCTGATAGTGCCGGAAACGTATCAAAGCATGAGTCAAAATGCGCAGCGTTACCCGGTCGAACATTTCAGCTACGCTAGGTTCAAAACAGAATTCGACGACGCGCTGAAATCATTTATTGCTCAATCTTAATGCGAGCCGGAAACCCAGTCCCATGCAACTACTCAAAGAAACCACACCGCATCCTGTCTTCAGTTATCTGATCTATTTGGGATGCGCTATCGCATTTTGTACTATCCCCTTCGCTTCCGACACCGGGCGCAATCTTTTTTATGTCGCCAGCTATATCTCATTTATCGCCGTTTGCTTAAACCTGAAGTATTACTTTAAAAACAAAAGAAACCTTATCGTGCCCGTTCTGTTTTTCTGCGTAGGTATGGGGAGCATTTTCTGGTTGCAGCACTTCAAACAACCGGGCGAGTACATCAATATTTACCGTTCATACATGTCGACGGGCAAGTTACAGATCGCCACCGCCTTTATTCTGCTGATTGCGTTAAATGAACGCCTTTGCATGCAGCGCGCATTTATTGTTATTGCGTTGATGGCAGGTATTGCGGTTAACGGTTATTCCCTCTATCAGGGATTGTGGCTGAATATTGGCCGCGTAGAGATTAACTTCGATCGCGCTACCGTTGCCGCCTATTTGATTACCGCCATCAATCTGGTCATGCTGCAGGCGATTCTGATGCTGCGAACAAAATATCGCATTCCGCTGTATATCATCGGCTTTCTGGTCACCTTCTCCACGCTGGTGCTGACGGGCACTCGGGCGGCGATGCTGGTCTATCCGGTTGCGGTAGGCCTGTCGATACTGGCAACGAAAAACCTGATTTCCCATAAACACAAAATTCTGCTGATAACCTCGGTTCCACTGTTGCTGCTCGCCAGTGGTCTGGTCTTCAAATCACAGATTGAACAGCGGATTACCGCATTTCAAACCGACCTGCGATTGATCGATCAGCCTCAAACCGAGAACTCAATTATTTCCCGCATTTCGATGCAGATTGCCGCGATTCACACAGGTTCAGAGGCACCGCTGGGTCAATCTGCCGAACAGCGTGGAGAAGAAATTCGCGCCATGGTCTTACACGAGCCGCATTTGGCCGGCGTAATGCCTTATATCAATGTGCATATGCATAACGAGCTGCTGGAAACCTACTCGCTCAAAGGCGTCTGGGGGGCCCTGTTTTTACTGGCGCTCTACATCGGCTTATTTGTTTCCTCATTAAAACCTCATCGCAATGCACTGTTGCTGGGTGTGACCTTCAGCCTGTTTGTGTATGGGCTCAGCGACGTCATATTCTTTAGTACTGAAGGTACGGCAATTTTTTGCCTGGCGATTATTGCCAGCGTGCTTTCAGTGAAAAAAACGTCGGTCGCACAGGATTAACCTCATGAACTCATCGCCGCCTCTGCTCAGCGTTATCGTGCCATTTTACAACAACGAAAATTTCGTCGTTGCCAGCCTGAGCTCGCTGTTCAACCAGATCGGCGATGATATCGAGGTGGTCATCATTGATGACGGATCGACCGACAATTCCGCCTCGCTGGTACGCCAACTGTTAGCAGAACGCCGACATCCCCATGTGATCTTTATTGCGCAGGAAAATAGCGGTATCGCCCGTACCCGCAACGTTGGCTTGCAGCAGGTTACCGGGCGCTATGTCACCTTCCTCGACGGCGACGACTTGCTGAGCAGCGACTATCTGGCCATTCT
The DNA here is from genome assembly GCF_014164835.1 of Serratia sp. OS31. Taxonomy (NCBI): domain Bacteria; kingdom Pseudomonadati; phylum Pseudomonadota; class Gammaproteobacteria; order Enterobacterales; family Yersiniaceae; genus Serratia; species Serratia sp. OS31. The sequence goes on from NZ_JACJFQ010000015.1 coordinate 67,362, forward strand.
GCGGCCGCTGCTGCAGGCAGACGAAGACGACCTGATCGATTTTAATTATCAGAAATTTGCTGACAGTCCGCCGGTACAGCCTGTCGGCGCCACGATCCGCCGCAGCACTTATGACTTTGCTGGCCAGGGCCTGGCCTGTCTCACTCCGTTATTTGCCCACTCAATGTGGCACCTGTGGAGCCGTGTCTATCGGCGCTCATTGTTGGGAGGTGATCGCTTCGAAGACGGTCGCCGCTATGAAGATGTCATTTTCACGCCTTTTCAATATTTCAAAACGCGCAAAATTGCTCATCTCGACCATGTGCTCTATTTCTATCGAGATAACAGTCAGGGGATCACCCGCAATATCAAACCCAAGGATATTGAGGACATGCTTTTTGCGACGGGGAAAATGTTGAGTTTTGTCGAACAGCACCGAGGTGACGAGCCACTGCGCCAGCTGGCGGCTCTGATGCTCGGGAACTGTTTTTCAGAAATCAGAGGGATGTCGAAAGCGCTGTACGGTTACTATCACTTTGAGCCGGAGACACTGGGTACCTTCAAACGCCTGGCTGAAGTTTGTAGCAACAGCGGCGTATCGCGAAAAAAAATCCGCCAAATGCGGTACGCACGCGTGGATACCTGGCTGTCAAAAATGCGCTGGCAACTGAAAAAGCGCTAACTCACTCTTTATTCAGCGATAAATGATCCACCACTTCAGCGTAAATACGCTGCGGCTGGATCACGCCCATCGGGCTTTCAGCCTCCAGCGGCAGGGTATAGCCGGTACGGGAAACCTGAATGATCCGATGCAGCTCCGGATCCTGAATCGGTCCGGTAGAGCGCGAATCCGCGGTGACAAACAGGCTGATGGTTTTTACCTTCAGCGCTACGGCTAAATGCAGTGGGCCGGTATCGCCGGTGACCAGCACATGGAAGCTGTCGATCAGCGTCAGCAACGCCTGTAATCCCGTTTTGCCGATGCGGTTGTCTACACACTCCCGGGTTTGAGGGCTAACCTGGCTCAGAAACTGCTGCGCTTTCCCTTCGTCGAAAGGCCCGCCAATCAGCACGATGCGCACATTGGCATGCTTGGCCACCAGCTCATCGGCCAACCGGGCAAAATGCGATACCGGCCAACAGCGCGATTCGGTAGAAGCGCCCAACTGAAAGCCGATAGTGCAGTGCTCGCTGCTTTTGACGCCCGGTTGATATGGCGCGGGAATTTCCATGGTGGGATCGTCGCTGCGGCAACCCAAAATGGAAATCAGCTCCAACTTGCGGCGAATAAAATGGCCGTAGTAATGGAAGATATAGTTGGTCAACCAAGGTTCCAGCCCACAAATTCCGGAGCTGTAGTTATCCCGGATAATGTATTTGGCCCCGGATAAAACGGCGCTGATAATGTCGTACGGCAAATGTGAGTGTAGGATCAGCGCCAAATCCGGCTGGTGTTCACGCAGCGACTTCAACAGCGGACGCAGGCTTTTGATTTTGCTGTCCCAATACACCACGCGATCGTAGTAGCGACCGTTTTCCACCAGTTCCTGATTCTTCTTGTGAACCACCAGAGTAATATGCGCGTTCGGATAGCGTTCCCGCATCGCCCGCAGCGCAGGCGTGTTAAACATAAAGTCGCCCAGCGCCGTCGTGGAATAGATGACGATATTGTCAAACTGCAGCCGACTGTCGAAAGTCGCCTTATCCTGGAAACGGCCGGACTTTGCGGTGTAACGTCGCAAAAACCAATCCGCGACCTTAATTTTCCATTTTTTCGACATGTCAGTTCACTTTAAGTTGATAATACTCGGCCAGCGTCATGCCAACCGTACGCTGCTGCAACCAGGCGAACAGCTGCTCTAAATCACGGTACAACACTTCAATATCCTGCTCGGTCTTAAAGGTTGGGCTGCCACCAGGCATAAACTCGGAAGAGTGGAGCATAAATTCCACGTAGTCATGCCCCTGCGCCAAACAGCGCTCAGCCACCCCCTTCATTTTTTCCAGGTTACCGCCGCTTGGGCGCAGCCAGTTAACCGACGGCGAACGCTGTTTGCCCCGCAGCCGATCGTAACCCTGCTTCAGCGTATTCATCAGCGCAGAATGCTTATACTGAATGCTCATCGGCACTTCCAGCAGCGACGACACGCCCGCTTTGGCGATATTTTCCGGATCGATAAAATAAGCCTGCGATGGGAAATGGCGATAGTCCGTACCGCCGTTACCCTGAGGGTTACCCGGTGAATATTGCCAGTTAACGCGCGGCGTAACCGAGCAATCCACCTGATAACCGTACTCCAGCAGCAAGGCGGCATAGTATTCGTTAAACGCCCAACGCCCGGCGCGATGGCTGAGCATTTTTGTCTGGAAGCTGTCTTCCAGCAGTTTGGTCATGTGATCGACCTTGGCGCGGATTTGTTCGGCCGGGTATTCGATCAGATAGGGTTTGTGCCGCCAGTCATCTTCGGTCAACGGCGTCAGCGGCGGACTGTTCCAGGCATGCAGATGCATCCCCACTTCGCCGGTGCCGCGGGCAATCACATCGCGAGCGAACTCGACATATTCTGCATCCATCGCCATTTCATAGTTGGTGAGGTACACCGGCTTAAAGCCATATTTCTCACACAGCGCCTGAAAGCGCGGTAAAAAGCGCGTGTTTTCGGTCAAAATGCGATCGTGGTTTTGCCACAGATTGTCGCCTTCGGTATCAATGGTGATGAGAAATGCCGGTTTGGTCATAAATATCGGGCCTGATATCAACAGAATGCATTATGTTACGCAGGGCGTTTCGCCAGGGCAATCGACTTTAGTGCCTGGTTTTGACAACGTTGAAGGCATTTTGTCACTTCCCAAGGCGATTTTTTCTCTTCACGGCAAGAAAACCGTGCAACAGTAGCCACATGCGATCGGGTCATTTAGAATCAAAGATTGGTTTCCCTGAAAGCGACTCATGATGAACGACGCGCCAGCCCTTGCTCCTGATACCTCGATACAGCGTATTTTGATCGTTAAACTTCGCCACCACGGCGACATGTTGCTGATCACGCCGGTCATCAATACCCTGCAGCAAAACTACCCGCAGGCACAGATCGACGTACTGCTGTATAAAGAAACCCAGGAGATGCTGGCCAGTCATCCGGCTTTGTCGAACGTCTTCGTTATCGATCGTCAATGGAAAAAACAGGGTACGAAAGCGCACCTGAGCCATGAACTGAATCTGATCCGACAGCTCAAGGCCCGGCGTTACGATCTGGTGGTCAACCTGGCCGATCAGTGGCGCAGCGCTATTCTCGCCCGGCTGACCGGTGCTCGTATCCGGCTGGGGTTCGATTTCCCCAAACGCCAGGGCTTCTTATGGCGACACTGCCACACACATTTGGTACCGGTCAACGATCATGCCCGGTTGCATACCGTTGAACAAAACCTGTCGCTGTTACAGCCACTTGGTTTGCCAGACGTCAGTCAGCAGGTCACTATGAGCTATCCACCGCAGGACTGGCAAGCCTGCGAGCAGTTGTTGCAGCAACAGGGTATCACCGGTGATTATATTGTGGTGCAACCCACTTCCCGCTGGTTCTTCAAATGCTGGAGTGAACAAAAAATGGCTGCCACCATCAGCGCGTTGCAGGCCGACGGTCACTCATTGGTGATCACCTCTGGCCCGGATCCGAAAGAACGCGAAATGGTGGCACGCATTCTGGCGCTCTGTCCGCCACAGGGCGTAGTGTCCCTGGCCGGGCAACTGACGCTGCGGCAACTGGCTGCCTTGATCGACCACGCTAAACTGTTTATCGGCGTAGATTCGGTGCCTATGCACATGGCCGCCGCGCTACAGACCCCTTGCGTCGCGCTATTTGGCCCTTCCAAACTGGTGTTCTGGCGTCCATGGCAGGTCATTGGCCGCGTGATATGGGCCGGTGATTATGGCTCCTTGCCCGATCCGGATGCGATTGATACCGGCACCGATGAACGTTATCTGGACCTTATTCCTACAGACGCGGTGATTGCAGCCGCGCGGAGCACGCTGGCATGAAAGCATTTCGTTTGGCGATCGTTCGCCAAAAATACCGTCCGGACGGTGGAGCTGAGCGTTTCGTCTCACGCGCCCTGGAGGCACTGGAACAGCAGGACCTCGATCTTAACGTCATCACCCGCGAATGGCAGGGTGATGCCAATCCGAACTGGCACATTCACCTGTGCAATCCGCTGAAATTAGGCCGCATCAGCCGTGAACGCGGCTTTGCCGACGCGGCCAGAACCCTGTGGCAAAAAGAACATTTCGATCTGGTGCAAAGCCATGAGCGCATTCCGGGTTGCGATATTTATCGCGCCGGCGATGGCGTACATCGTCGCTGGCTATTGCAGCGGGCGCGCCTGCTGCCGGAATGGCGCCGCAAGTGGCTGTTCTCCAACCGCTACCATCGCTACGTTATGTGTGCGGAAAGAGCGATGTACGCCGCACCGGAGCTGAAAGCGGTCATCTGCAACGCAGAAATGATCAAACAGGAAATAATCGATGATTTCGGTGTTCCCGCCGATAAAATCACGGTGATCTACAACGCCATTGATAATCAAAAATTTCTGCCCGCCAATGCCGAACAGCGACAGCAGCTACGTCAGCAATATCAGATCCCACAGCAGGCGCACTGCCTGATTTTTGTCGGCTCAGGTTTTGAACGTAAAGGATTGGCCGCCGCCATCCGCGCCGTCGCGGCCACCGACAGCTATCTGCTGGTGGTGGGCAAAGATAAGGCCGAAAAACGCTATCAGGCGTTGGCGCAGTCGCTCGGTTGCAGCGATCGGGTCCGGTTTATGGGAGTGCAGAAACAAACGCTGCCCTTCTACCAGGCCGCCGATGCGCTGTTATTACCGACGTTGTACGACCCGTTCCCCAACGTGATTCTGGAAGCCATGTCCTGTGGCCTGCCGGTGATCACCAGTACCACCTGTGGCGGTGCCGAATTTATCACTCAGGGGCAAAATGGGTTTGTGACCGATGCCCTCGACGTACCGGCGTTAATCGAGGCGATCACTGCGTTGCCACGTCAGGCTCAGGGCTCCACCATGGGTGAAGCCGCAAGATTACGTATCATGTCGGCTACCCCGGCACACCTGTCGGAACAGCTGATTTCCCTTTATAACCGGCTGCTGGATTAACTATGCGTATTCTGATGATTATCGACGGTCTGCCTGGCGGCGGCGCAGAAAAAGTGGTGCTGACGCTGTGCCAGGGCATGCAGCAAATGGGCAATGACGTCAGCCTGATTTCATTGCGCGATGTCTGTAACTACCCGATCCCTAACGGTATTCACTACCAGGTGGTGGCGGACAGCAGCCGTTCGCCATGGCGCAAACTGACCGAACTGTCGCGCCGCGCCGCCGCGTTGGACAAAGCCATCGCCGACAATGAACGGCAAAATGGCGCCTATGATTTGGTGTTCTCCAACTTGCATAAAACCGATCGCATCGTCAGCCGCAGCAAACTGCTCTCGTCAGATCGCCTGTGGTTCTGCATTCACGGCATCCTTTCAACCTCTTATCTGGGCCACCGCAAGGGACTGGATCGCTGGTTGAAACAGCGAAAAATTGCGACGGTTTACCAAGGCAGAAATATCGTTGCGGTATCAAAGGCCGTTGGGGACGATTTACAGCGGAACCTGCCGATCCAGCCAAGCAGACTGGAAGTGATCAACAATCCGTTCGATATTGCCAGCATCGAGCAGCAGGCGGCAGAACCCTGCGAGTTGGCGGGCAAAGATTACCTGGTGCACGTTGGGCGTTTTCATGCTCACAAGCGGCACGATCGCCTGCTGAAAGCCTACGCCCAATCGGGTATACAGGCACCTCTGGCGCTGATCGGCACCGGCAGCGAATCCCATATCGCGCAGGTGAAGCAATTGGCTAGCCAACTGGGCATTGCCGAGCGCGTGCTGTTTCTCGGCTTCCAGGCCAATCCCTATCCGTTTATTCGCCACGCATCCCTGCTGGTGCTGAGCTCCGACAGCGAGGGCTTTGGCAACGTATTGGTTGAAGCGCTGCTGTGCGGTACGCCGGTGGTCAGCACCCGTTGCCCGGGCGGTCCTGCGGAAATTCTGGAAAAAGCGGGAATGGAGAACGCGCTGGCGGATCTCAATGAAAAATCGCTGGCGGAAAAAATGACGGAAATGTATGCCACTCCCTCGGAGATTAATCACCAACAGCTGCTGAGCTATGGGCTACAGCCTATTTGTCAGCAATATTTAGCGCTCAAAAAATAATTAAGGCAGGGGAAACCCTGCCTTATTTTTAATTAATTAAACGCCTGTATTTTTTCCCAAACGTCATCAACGGGCACATCAATACAGTCACCCGATTCGGTCTGCAAAATGTGATAGCGGCCGGACCATGGGTGCCAGGATTCTTTATCCGTATCACCAAAGAACACCACCATATCTTTATTCAATGCGGCGGCCAGATGCATCTGCCCGCCATCACTGCACAACACCCTGTCGCATAAATCAAAGCCGGCCAGTAATTCACGCACCGACGCCGTTGGGTACAGCGCCACACGCTCGTTCTGGCACAGCGCCAACAGCTGCTCTGCACGTTTCTGATCGCCAATATCATCCGGCGTCAGCGTGCCCTGAGGCGACCAAAAAATCAGGACTGCCGTGTTGGGTTCAGCAAGTAAGCGATTGATAATTTCGGCATAGCGCTCGATCAGCCAACGCCGCTTAGGGCTGCGGCTACTGATATGAACGGCACAGATCCGTTCAACTGGCGGTAAGCAGGCCTGCAACCGCTGCGCTGCCTGCTGACGCTCTTCCGGTGTCAGAAACACCCGCACCGGTGGGATAGGGATAGGTTGTTCGGTAATGGCCGAGAGGTAGCTGAAGGTATGTTCTACCTGGTGTTTTCCGCTGAAATTCGCCTTGCGGAAAGGGTGATGAATATCAGGCGTGCCTAAATCTGCGCCAATGATATTGCTGACCCCGGCCATTTTTGCCAATCGCAGGCTGTACTTGCAGGGTACCGGATTGGCCAGGATGGCCGCGTCGAATTTTATTTTACGCAGCTGAAGGAAAATCATCAGCCGTTCGAAATAAACCCCCAGCGTGGTTTCATTTTTCGCCTTGTGCTTTGCTTTTTTATAGACAAAGACTTTTTCCAGATGTGGGTTGTTTTTAACGACATCCTGGCTAACTTTATTGATTAACAGATAAAGTTTGGCGTCCGGATAGGCAATTTTCACCCCCTCGATCAACGGAGTGGTACAAACAAGATCGCCAATATTGTCACGGCGAATAATTAAAATATTCTTCATTCCAAGCCTATCAGCGAAATCTCTCGCCTGTTGTCTGAAACTGACACCCAAGGTTACCAAATTAGCGCCTTTCCCTTCCAGTTATGGTACTATTCTGAATAACCCATATAAATGAAATTGATAGAATGTTGCTGCGTTTATATCAGGTACTACTCTACCTTATCCAACCCCTGATCTGGCTCCGCTTACTGTGGCGCAGCCGCAAAGCTCCAGCCTACCGTAAACGCTGGGCAGAACGCTATGGCTTCTGCGCCGGCAAAGTCGTGCCGGGCGGGATCATGCTGCATTCCGTCTCTGTGGGTGAAACGCTGGCCGCCATCCCCTTGGTCCGCGCACTACGCCACCGCTACCCCTATTTACCGATTACTGTGACCACGATGACACCGACAGGTTCAGAACGCGTGCAGTCCGCCTTTGGTAAAGACGTTCATCATGTTTATCTGCCTTACGATCTGCCTGGCTCGATGCGCCGCTTCCTGGATCAGGTGAATCCCAAGCTGGTCATCATCATGGAAACCGAGCTGTGGCCCAACCTGATTAACGCTCTGCACCAGCGCCAAATCCCGCTGGTGATCGCCAACGCCCGCCTCTCTGCCCGCTCAGCCGCCGGCTATAAAAAAATCGGCGGTTTTGTCCGTGATATGCTGCGCCGTATTACGCTGATCGCCGCGCAAAATCAGGAAGATGGCGAGCGCTTTATCGAACTGGGCCTGAAGCGCTCGCAGCTTACCGTCACTGGCAGTCTGAAATTCGATATTTCCGTCACCCCGGAGCTGGCCGCACGCGCGGTCACATTGCGCCGCCAATGGGCGCCGCGTCGCCCGGTGTGGATCGCCACCAGCACCCATGAAGGCGAAGAAAGCATTCTGCTGGCGGCGCACCGCAAACTGCTGGAAAAACATCCTGACCTGCTGCTGATCCTGGTGCCTCGTCATCCGGAGCGGTTTGCGACGGCCAAAGATCTGGTGCAGAAAGCCGGTTTTAGCTACACCCTGCGCAGCAGCGGTGAAATTCCTTCCGGCGGCACTCAGGTGGTGATCGGCGATACCATGGGCGAGCTGATGCTGCTGTACGGCATTGCCGACCTGGCCTTCGTTGGCGGCAGCCTGGTGGAACGCGGCGGGCATAACCCGTTGGAAGCCGCTGCACACGCCATCCCGGTGCTGATGGGGCCACATACCTTCAACTTCAAGGACATTTGCGCCAAACTGTCGCAAGCCGAGGGGTTGATCACCGTGACCAACGAGGAATCGCTGGTCAAGGAAGTGGCTACATTGCTCACCGATGAAGACTATCGTCGCTATTACGGGCGCCACGCGGTGGAAGTGCTGTATCAAAACCAGGGAGCGCTGCAGCGCCTGCTGCAACTACTGGAACCGCACCTGCCGCCACGGAGCCATTAAATGAGCGACCGTAGAAGCCTATCGGTGGTGATTATCGCCAAGAACGAGGCCGGGTTGCTGCCGGACTGCCTGAACTCCGTTGCCTGGGCAGACGAAATCGTCATGCTCGATTCTGGCAGCCAGGATGACAGCGTCGCCGTTGCCGAAAGCCTGGGTGCCAAAGTGTTCACCCATACCGACTGGCAGGGCTTCGGCAAACAGCGACAACTGGCTCAAAGTTACGCCAGCCACGACTACATTCTGATGATTGACGCCGACGAACGCGTTACGCCGGAATTGCGCCGGTCGATTGAACAAACGCTGGCCGCGCCGGATGAGAATAAGGTTTACAGCTGCGCACGCCGCAACCTGTTCCTTGGGCGCTTTATGCGCCACAGCGGCTGGTATCCCGATCGCGTCAACCGCCTGTATGCCAATCAGCGTTATCGCTATAACGACAATCTGGTGCACGAATCGCTCAATACTGACGGAGCGAAAGTGGTGCCCCTTAGCGGCGACCTGCTGCACCTGACCTGCCGTGACTTTTTTGCCTTTCAGCGCAAACAACTGCGTTATGCTGAAGAGTGGGCTATTCAACGCCACCAGGCCGGCAAGCGCTGTGGCTATCTGTCGATAATGACCCATACCCTTGGCGCCTTTTGCAAAACCTGGCTGCTGCGTGCCGGCTTCCTGGACGGTAAACAGGGGTTGCTGTTAGCCGTGGTCAACGCGCAATATACTTTCAATAAATATGCCGCACTCTGGGCATTGGGCCGCAACTATTCAGAGAAGTGAATCATGACCCGTAAAGCCATTTATCCCGGTACTTTCGATCCCATGACTAACGGCCACCTGGATTTGGTGACGCGCGCATCTTTGATGTTCGATCACGTCATCCTGGCCATTGCCGCGAGCCCGAGCAAAAAACCGCTGTTCACGCTGGATGAACGCGTAGCCTTGGCCAGCCAGGTGACGTCGCATCTGGATAACGTGGAAGTGCTGGGGTTCAGTGAACTGATGGCACACTTTGCCGCCCATCAGAATGCCAATATTCTGGTACGCGGCTTGCGTGCAGTCTCTGACTTTGAATATGAATTGCAGTTGGCGAACATGAACCGTCATTTAATGCCGACGCTGGAAAGCGTATTCCTGATGCCTTCCGAAGAGTGGTCGTTTATTTCCTCTACCCTGGTGAAGGAAGTCGCACGCCACGGCGGCGATATATCCCCTTTCCTGCCTGCGGTGGTCACACAGGCATTGTTCGAAAAGCTCGCCGAACAGTAATCAGCGCTGGCAGCGACGGCAGAAGAAAGTGCTGCGCTGCCCGTGTTTGGCAGACTCAATCGGCGTACCACACGCACGACAAGGCTCACCCGCGCGGCCATACACCTGTAACTCCTGCGCGAAATAACCCGGTTTACCGTCTGACTGCAGGAAATCGCGCAACGTGGTGCCCCCCTGTTCGATTGAACGCAGCAACACCGCCTTGATGGTCTCCGCCAATAACTCCGCCTCCGCTTTGCTCAGCGAGCCTGCTGGACGGTCTGGCAAGATCCCGGCGGTAAACAGCGATTCACTGGCGTAGATGTTGCCGACCCCGACCACCAGCTTGTTATCCATCAACCAGGGTTTGATCAGCGTGCGCTTGTTGCGTGACTTTTCGTACAGGTAAGCGCCGTTAAAGGCTTCGCTTAGCGGTTCCGGCCCCAGGTGCGCCAGCACGTTGCTGGCCGCCAGGTCCTCGCACCATAACCAGGCGCCAAAATGGCGGGGATCGGTATAGCGCAGGATCATGCCATTGCTGATCACCAGATCGACGTGGTCATGCTTGCCGGCCTCGGCTTCCTCAGCCAGCATGCGCAGGCTGCCGGACATACCCAGGTGAACGATAATCCAACCGTGGTCCAGTTCAATCAGCAGATACTTGGCACGGCGTTGCACGCTGCGCACCGGTTGGTCGCTCAGCGCCAGAATTTGCTCGGAAACCGGCCAGCGCAGGCGGGCATTGCGCACCACCGCATATTGAATGCTGTGCCCGACAAGATAAGGCTCAATCCCGCGTCGGCTGGTTTCAACTTCTGGTAATTCAGGCATCTGGCGCTCTCCCGTTGATTTCCTACCTTTATAAAACAAAAAACCCGGCCGAGGCCGGGTTTTTATTAATCCACTAAAATTATTTAATTTTAGCTTCTTTGTACAGTACGTGTTGACGGACAACTGGATCGAATTTCTTCAGTTCCAATTTTTCCGGCTTAGTACGCTTGTTCTTCGTGGTGGTATAGAAGTGACCAGTACCAGCAGAAGAAACCAGCTTGATCTTCTCGCGAACACCTTTAGCCATGATTCAGTTCCTTAATACTTCTCACCACGGGCACGCAGATCGGCCAAGACCGTCTCAATACCCTTCTTATCGATAACACGCATACCTTTAGCAGATACACGCAGAGTTACAAAGCGCTTCTCAGCCTCAACCCAAAAACGGTGTGAGTGCAGGTTCGGCAGAAAACGGCGTTTGGTCGCGTTCATTGCGTGGGAACGGTTGTTACCGCTCACCGGGCGCTTGCCAGTAACTTGGCAGACTCGGGACATGTCTATTCTCCAAAAATCAAATCAGCTCGAGCTTCGTATAGGGTATGGCCGCCTCGTCAGGCTTTTAGAGCCCATCTCAGCAAACTTCACACTGAGGAGACTCTCGTCATCAGGTCAGAAACCACACATCAGGTTAGAAACCTGCTGAGATAGGCTCTTGCGCCAAACCCAAGATTCTCAAAGGTGGCGTAGTATACGCTCTGAAGCGTAAGTGCTCAAGTCCCGAACAGCTAAAGATCCCATAAGGATCGCGAAAAAATCGCTTAAAGCCATCCGCGCTCGGCAAAAGAGACGCATTCACCCCGACCTATAACCAAATGATCGAGCACTCGGATCTCCAATAACAGGCAGGCATTAACCACTTGCTCAGTTATCAAACGGTCGGCGTGGCTGGGTTCAGCCTTACCCGAAGGATGATTATGCGCCAGAATAATGGCGGCCGCATTAGCCTTCAACGCTTCGCGCACAATTTCTCTCGGGTGTACGACGACGCTGCTGATGGTACCAGCAAACATCTCCTGATGGCGAATAACACGGTGCTGATTGTCTAAAAACAATACCAAAAACACTTCCCGCTCATGGTGCGCCAGCAAACTTTGCAGATAATGCTGGGTCATCCTGGGGTTGAGCATGGCATTTTCCTGTGCCAGATGACTGGAAAAGAAGCGGAACGCCAGCTCCGAAATCGCCTGCAGTTGGGCATAACTGGAATTCCCCAGCCCTTTATGGCTGCAAAAAACCGAATGATCTGCCGACATCAGGTGATACAGCGAGCCAAACTGCGCCAATAATTGCTCTGCCAGTTGCATAACGTGCACACCGGGAAAGCCCGTGCGCAGGAAAATGGCCAGCAGCTCCGCATCGGACAATGCCGAAGCCCCGTAATGCAACAATTTTTCCCGTGGCGCCAATGTGTCCTGCCACAGGGTGATTACCTGACTGCTCATCATCGCCCCCCGAAAACGCCACAGCATGCCACGCAGCGAAGCAGCCCACGACAGGTGTTTGATAACATTGCGAAGTGCTGCGCAAAGCACAATGTAACGCGTTGCAGGCGCAGCGGAATCACTCACCTGTCGGACGGTTATGCTAAAATGGCACATCTTTCGGATTCAATCGGACAATCATGATGACGGGACTTTCCGGCAAACATATTGTGCTTGGCATCAGTGGCGGTATCGCCGCATACAAATGCCCAGAACTGGTACGCCGCCTGCGTGACAGAGGCGCGGAAGTGCGTGTGATAATGACCGGCGCGGCGAAAGCCTTTATAACGCCGCTGACACTGCAGGCCGTTTCCGGCTACCCGGTATCGGACGATCTGCTGGATCCCGCTGCCGAAGCTGCCATGGGTCATATTGAGCTCGGTAAATGGGCGGACCTGGTGATTCTGGCCCCGGCCACCGCCGATTTGCTGGCGCGCGTCGCTGCCGGAATGGCCAACGACCTGCTGACCACCGTCTGCCTGGCCACGGCGGCACCGATCGCTGCCGCACCCGCCATGAATCAACAGATGTACCGCGCCGTCGCCACCCAGGCCAATCTGCAGACGCTGCAGGCGCGCGGCATACTGCTATGGGGGCCTGACAGTGGCAGCCAGGCTTGTGGCGACGTCGGCCCAGGCCGCATGCTCGATCCGCTGGAAATCGTCGAACTGGCGAACAGCCATTTCTCCGCACCGCAAGATCTGAAACATTTAAAGATTATGCTCACCGCCGGCCCCACGCGCGAAGCGCTGGATCCGGTTCGTTTCATCAGCAACCACAGCTCCGGTAAGATGGGTTTTGCCATCGCCGCCGCCGCCGCCGCACGCGGTGCGCAGGTCACGCTGATCGCCGGGCCGGTCACCCTGCCAACGCCGCCGTCGGTCGACCGTGTAGATGTGATCAGCGCATTGGAAATGGAGCAGGCGGTCCAGCAAGGCGCCGGCCAACAGGATATTTTTATTTCCTGTGCCGCCGTGGCCGATTACCGTGCCGAGCAGATTTCCGATGAAAAAATAAAAAAACAGGGTGATGAAATCATCCTCAAAATGGTAAAAAACCCCGATATCGTTGCCGGCGTTGCCGCGATGACCAAAAATCGGCCTTTTGTCGTGGGGTTTGCTGCCGAAACCCAGAATGTGGAAGAATACGCGCGACAAAAACTGGCGCGTAAGAAACTGGATTTAATTTGCGCTAACGATGTATCGCTTGCAGAGCATGGGTTTAACAGCGACACCAATGCCTTGCACCTTTTTTGGCAGAATGGAGAAAAGCGCCTGCCGCTGAGCGACAAGGCACTCCTTGGCCAACGTTTAATAGACGAGATAGTCAGCCGTTATGATGAAAAAAATCGACGTTAAAATCCTCGACCCGCGTATCGGAAAGGATTTCCCTTTACCGACCTACGCCACCCCAGGTTCCGCAGGCCTTGATCTACGCGCCTGCCTGGACAGCGCCGTCGAGTTGGCGCCGGGTGAAACCACGCTGCTGCCAACGGGCCTGGCTATTCATATTGCCGACACCGATCTTGCCGCAGTGATCCTGCCGCGTTCCGGTCTGGGCCATAAACACGGTGTGGTGCTGGGCAATCTGGTCGGCCTGATCGACTCTGATTACCAGGGCCAACTGATGGTTTCCGTCTGGAACCGTGGTCAGAAATCCTTCACTATTGAGCCAGGTGAACGTATCGCGCAGATGGTGTTCGTGCCGGTCGTACAGGCCGAATTCAATCTGGTAGAAGAGTTCGACAGCAGCGAACGCGGTGCCGGTGGCTTTGGCCACTCAGGCCGCCACTAAGCGCTGCCCGAGACCTGACCGACGACAAGGATTGTCGCCTTAAATCTTGCTACCCCGGAGAGAAGGACAGCTCCATGGCAAGATTTGGCCGACTACGATTACAGCGCATACCAGGGCGCACGGAGAATACAGGTCGTTAAGGCCGCTGACCCCAGCATCGTAAAAAAGCTATCACATAAGCCGCACAGAGCTTTCTCTGCAACGGCCGGTGCCCGGGTTTCCGAAAGTCTAAGCAGTTTTAGCAAGGGTCTAATCAGACATGGCAGAAAAAGAAAATATCAAAAGGAATCGGCGCGAGGAAATACTGCAGGCATTAGCCCAGATGCTGGAGTCCAGCGACGGTAGCCAGCGTATTACCACCGCTAAACTTGCCGCTAACGTCGGAGTCTCCGAAGCTGCACTGTACCGGCACTTTCCCAGCAAAACGCGGATGTTCGACAGCCTGATCGAGTTTATTGAAGACAGCCTGATAACGCGCATCAACCTGATTTTGCAGGATGAAAAAGAGACCTTTAATCGCCTGCGCCTGATTTTGCTGCTGGTATTGGGGTTCGCCGAACGCAACCCTGGCCTGACGCGAATCATGACCGGCCATGCGTTGATGTTTGAACAGGATCGACTGCAAGGCCGAATCAACCAGCTGTTTGAACGCATTGAAGCGCAATTGCGTCAGGTACTGAAAGAGCGAAAACTGCGGGAAGGCAAAGGCTTTATCGTGGACGAAACGCTGCTGGCAAGCCAGCTGCTGGCGTTCTGCGAGGGGATGCTGTCGCGCTACGTGCGATCTGAATTCCGCTATCGCCCAACCCAAGAGTTCGATGGCCGCTGGCCACTGCTGGCGGCACAGCTGCAATAACCCCGTTATCGGGCGCATTTAACGCGCCCGATAACCTAGATTCTGCGTTAAACCCCGTACTGCTCACGATAGGCGCGCACCGCCGCCAGATGATCCGCCATTTCTGGCTTTTCTTCGAGATAAACAATCAAATCCTTCAGCGTCACGATGGAAATCACCTTGCAGTGATAGTCACGCTCAACTTCCTGAATGGCTGAAATATCCGCACGACCGCGTTCTTGACGATCGAGTGAAATCAGCACGCCGGCCAACGTTGCGCCGCTGGCACCGATGATTTCCATGGATTCACGGATAGCCGTACCGGCAGTGATCACATCATCCACCAGCATCACGCGGCCCTGCAGCGGGCTGCCTACCAGCGTGCCGCCTTCGCCGTGGGTCTTGGCTTCCTTACGGTTAAAGCAGTAAGGCACGTCACGCTCATGGTGCTCTGCCAAAGCCACCGCCGTGGTGGTGGCAATCGGGATACCTTTGTAAGCAGGACCAAACAGCAGATCGAACTCGATACCGGAATCCATCAGAGCTTCGGCATAGAAACGCCCCAGCAGTGCGAGATCGCGCCCGGTATTAAACAGGCCGGCATTAAAGAAATACGGGCTGGTGCGGCCGGATTTCAGGGTGAACTCGCCGAATTTCAATACCTGCTTGTTAAGCGCGAACTCGATAAACTGGCGCTGATAGGCTTTCATTACTGCTTCTCCTCGTCTGGTCGGTTAGATCTGTTAATACTGCCGCCCGATCGCCGGGCGTAAAAAAGGCGACTCTTGAGTCGCCTTAAAAAATCAGTCTGCCAGCGCCGCTTTCTGCGCCTGGAAGATGGTATCGATGCCCCCTCGGGCCAGCGCCAATAGCGCCAACAGCTCATCGTGGCTGAACGGCTCGCCCTCGGCGGTGCCCTGCACCTCGATCATGCGGCCATCTTCCATCATCACCACGTTCATGTCGGTTTCTGCTGCAGAGTCCTCAACATACTCCAAATCGCACAGCGCTTCGCCGTTAACGATACCGACGGAAACCGCCGCCACCAGCCCTTTCATCGGGTTGGCTTTCAGCTTGCCGTTGGCCACCAGCGCATTTAACGCATCGGCCAGCGCAACGCAGGCGCCGGAAATGGACGCGGTACGGGTACCGCCATCGGCCTGCAGTACGTCACAGTCGAGGGTGATAGTGAACTCACCGAGTTTTTTCAGATCTACCGCTGCACGGAGCGAACGGGCGATCAGGCGCTGGATCTCCAGCGTGCGGCCCCCCTGCTTGCCTTTGGCGGCCTCACGGGCGTTACGGCTGTGGGTGGAACGCGGCAGCATGCCGTACTCAGCGGTGATCCAACCCTGGCCCTGACCTTTCAGGAAGCGCGGCACACCCTCTTCTACCGTGGCGGTGCACAAAACTTTGGTATCGCCAAACTCAACCAGCACTGAGCCTTCTGCGTGTTTGGTATAATGACGGGTCAGTGTCAGTGGGCGAACTTGTTGTGGTGCTCTGCCTGCAGGACGCATGGGCTCTCTCCGGCTTCTTATCAACGATTGGCTGCGCATTATACGGGCTTCGTGACGTAATGCCTATCCTGCCCGGAGGTCCAACGCTATAATCGCTCCATCTTTTCCTATTACGGGTACGCATCAATGATCCGCAGCATGACAGCCTACGCTCGGCGAGAAATCAAGGGTGAATGGGGCAGCGCAGCTTGGGAGCTGCGTTCCGTTAACCAACGCTATCTGGAAACCTACATCCGTCTGCCGGAGCAATTCCGCAGCCTGGAGCCGGTGATCCGCGAACGCATCCGTGGTCGTCTGACCCGTGGCAAAGTGGAGTGCAACCTGCGCTTTGAGCTGGATCCGAGCGCGCAAAGCTCGATGATCCTGAACGAAAAACTGGCCAAGCAGCTGGTTGAAGCCGCCAACTGGGTAAAAATGCAGAGCGACGAAGGGGAAATCGATCCTATCGATGTCCTGCGTTGGCCTGGCGTGATGTCAGCTCAGGAGCAGGATCTGGACGCCATCAGCGCACAGCTGATGCAAGCGTTGGATGGCGCACTGGATGACTTCATTGTTGCTCGCGAAAGCGAAGGCACCGCATTGAAAGCGCTGATCGAACAGCGTCTGGAAGGCGTGAGCGCTGAAGTGGTCAAGGTTCGCGCCCAAATGCCCAACATTCTGCAATGGCAGCGTGAGCGTCTGGTCAGCAAACTGGAAGAAGCCCAGGTACAGCTGGAAAACACCCGCCTGGAACAGGAACTGGTGCTGATGGCGCAGCGTATTGACGTTGCCGAAGAGCTGGATCGCCTGGAAGCCCACGTAAAAGAAACGCACAACATCCTGAAGAAGAAAGAAGCCGTGGGCCGTCGCCTCGACTTTATGATGCAGGAGTTCAACCGCGAATCCAACACGCTGGCATCCAAGTCCATCAATGCCGAAGTGACCACTTCAGCCATCGAGCTGAAAGTGTTGATCGAGCAGATGCGCGAACAGATCCAGAACATCGAGTAACCGATTCATTCCTGGCTTAAGCCCGCGTTAGCGGGCTTTTTTATGGTTAGGCTCTGGGTAAACTCGCGGCTTGTTCCTCAGTAATCAACCCCATTTTTTGCAGTTGAACAGCAATCCCCCAGCTTGAACGCTCAAATTCACGGCTCATCACCTCCAGCGTCATACCCTCGGCATGGCTTTCCTGCAGCCGCTGTTTCTCTTCTTCATCCCAAGGGAAATAGGATTTTGCCGGCCGCCCTTCAGTAATATTTTTCTGCCGTTTCTCCTCCGGCGTTAACTTGGTTTTTTTCTGGCGTTCAGCCTCACTATGAAACTCTTCCGCCAGGGCGAACAAAAGACGAATTGCCTCTGGCGAACTGGCCATCGAGGCGGGTTTCAATAACTCGCCGGTATCAGGATTGACGCCATTCGCCAAAGCACGCAATTGGGTGCTGATATTCATCATCCCTCTCCTCATCCTGAGAAAATAGGCCACCTTGTGTGGTGGAAGGTCCGACAATTATCTTGCTGGGCAATCAAAAAACCAAAGGGTTCACTCAGCGCATTGCACAAACTGCGCGCCAGATTCCGGGCTGATTGCTGGCAGAGACAACAAACTGTGTACAGTTGCGAGGGGCTAAGCAGAAAGCCGCACCTGAAAAGGCGCGGCGTTGGTATGCGGCTTAATACAGCTCTTGGGTTGGCCTCAGAACAATTTCGTTGATATCCACCTCTGCCGGTTGCTCGATGGCATAAGCGACAGCACGCGCCACGGAATCCGCTGGGATGGCCTGTTGATAAAACTCCTCAACGAACTTCACGCTTTCCCGGTCCGAGGTACCAAGCTTCAGTTCGGAATCCACAGCGCCTGGGCAGATAATGGTGGTGCGAATATGTGCCCCCACCTCATAACGCAAACCTTCGGAGATAGCGCGTACCGCAAACTTGGTGCCGCTGTAAACGGCACCGCCCGGGCTAAGTACCTTTAAACCGGCGACGGAGGCGACATTGATAAAGTGACCACTCTGCTGTTGCTCGAACACCGGCAGCGCGGCGGCGATGCCATACAGCACGCCTTTGAGGTTTATATCGATCATCCGTTCCCATTCGTCAACCTGGGTGGCGCTCAGCGGAGCTATCGCCATCAACCCTGCGTTGTTCACCAACACATCAACACGTCCAAATTCCGTTATTGCGGCATCAACCATTGCCTCCACGTCGTTACGGCGGGTGACATCTACCGCAACCGCGAGCGCTTTGCCCCCGGCCGCGATGATTTCATTCGCCAATGTATCAAGACGCGTTTTGCGACGCGCCGCCAACACCAACGTTGCGCCACGAGCGGCGAGATGGCGAGCTGTCGCCTCGCCCAATCCGCTGCTGGCACCGGTAATAATCACAACCTTGCCTGAAATCTGGTTCATACAGTTCTCCTCAGCAAGAAGGCAATAAAGCCCCCGTTATAGAACCGGATGTCGTGATGTGTCGTGAACCAAAAAAAATAACCCTGCGATTTATAAGTCATCGCAAAGCCTGAAGTATAGTACAGCCGTAAAAAACCGGGTCACAAACGGCTCAGGCCGTGAAATTCGCGTTGAATTTATTTATGAAAAACTGCCGATAAGTGAGAGAGGATGACAATCGGCAACTTACCCGGCTTGCCGAAAGTATTTTGTTCTAATTATCACGTAATGTAATGAAAGGCCGGGAGAGCTGTGGCTAA
Organism: Serratia sp. OS31; assembly: GCF_014164835.1. Taxonomy (NCBI): domain Bacteria; kingdom Pseudomonadati; phylum Pseudomonadota; class Gammaproteobacteria; order Enterobacterales; family Yersiniaceae; genus Serratia; species Serratia sp. OS31. The sequence goes on from NZ_JACJFQ010000015.1 coordinate 86,442, forward strand.
ATGTGTTTTTTCCTGCCCGTTTAGCCGTACGGACTTTTTATGCCGCAAATTCTGCAATTTATTTTTGCCCTGGTGGTGATCATCGCCCTGGCGCTGCTGGTCAGTAATGACCGCAAGAAAATCCGCCTGCGTTATATTATTCAGCTTTTAGTCATTGAAGGGGCACTCGCCTATTTCTTCCTGCATTCAGAAAGCGGCCTGAGCGTCATCAAGCACGTTGCCGGTTTCTTTGAAACGCTGCTGACCTACGCCGCACAGGGTTCCGACTTTGTGTTTGGCGGCATGAGCAAAGACGGACTGGCGTTTATCTTCCTGGGCGTGTTATGCCCGATTATCTTTATTTCCGCGCTGATCGGTATTTTGCAGCATTTTCGCATTCTGCCGCTGATTATCCGTCTGGTCGGCACCCTGCTGTCCAAGGTTAACGGCATGGGCAAACTGGAATCTTTCAACGCCGTCAGCACGCTGGTGCTCGGCCAGTCTGAAAACTTTATCGCCTATAAGGGCATCATCGGCGATATCTCGCCGCGTCGCATGTACACCATGGCAGCCACCGCCATGTCGACAGTCTCCATGTCCATCGTCGGTGCCTACATGTCGATGATCGATGCGCAATACGTGGTAGCCGCGCTGATCCTCAATATGTTCAGTACCTTTATCATATTGTCGATCATCAACCCTTATCAGTTAGACGATGAGCCCGAGCTGAAACTGAGCAAGCTGCATGAAGACCAGAGCTTCTTTGAAATGCTGGGCGAGTACATTCTGGCGGGCTTCAAAATCGCGATGATTATCGCAGCCATGCTGATTGGTTTCATCGCGCTGATTTCAGCAGTAAACGCCCTGTTCTCCGCCGTGTTCGGCATCAGCTTCCAGCAAATCCTGGGCTATGTATTCTATCCGCTGGCCTGGCTGATCGGTATCCCGGCACCGGATGCACTACGAGCGGGCAGCATTATGGCGACCAAACTGGTAGCCAATGAGTTTGTGGCCATGATCGAACTGAAGAAAATCGCTACGGAGCTGACGCCGCGCGGCCTGGGCATTCTGTCGGTATTCCTGGTGTCTTTCGCCAACTTTGCCTCTATCGGCATCGTCGCCGGGGCAATCAAAGGGCTTAACGAACGACAAGGTAACGTGGTTTCTCGTTTTGGTTTGAAGCTGGTCTATGGTTCCACGCTGGTGAGCCTGCTTTCGGCAGCCATCGCCGGACTGGTACTGTAAACGCTATCCCGGCCTGCGGGCCGGGAGCTTATCAGAACGCGACGCACACCGGCGCATCAACCCGCATTACGGAATCCTGTGCAAACTGTTGTTTATAGCTACTGCGCAGTGCCTCAATATGGGTTTCACTTTCCTTGCCCGGTGCATGAATCAGCATCAGCGCTTTGCTATTTTCGCGCGCCAGCTTGCCGTCATTACCCAACCACTGTCCTTTGGCATCAAATACCGACAGCCCGTCTTTAAAACGCGGCGTCACTTGCCGATCCACAAAGCTCTGCCACTCGGCAGCACCGATCGCCGGCCCCGAAGGGCGATTAAGGCCAAAATAAAGCGTAGTTTGGACCATAGGATCGCCAACCTGACAGGTCGCCGGTTTTTGCGGCCCGGAGTTCTGAACCGGCGCAACACAACCGCTCAACAGGATGGTCACAGCGACAGCCGTCGCCAGCAGGGAGGTGGGTTTCATTTTATCTTCATGTTCCTCAGTGAACGCCATCATCAGCCAGAGATCCCTCACCGCCAAACGCCTTCGGGATCGAATGCAAAAAGCATAGTCAGCAATAGAAACCAATGCGAAATATCTAATGCTTTCTTGAATAAAATAAGGTTGCAAAAGGCAATGGATGAGCAAATAAAACAAAAAATGGATTAACTAAAGTAATCCGAATTGCCATCGGTTAGAAAAACTCAGTGGTGCTATGTCCTCGTGGCTATTACCCTGCCACCATGACACTCATTCCCGCCCACCCTGTGAATATCTTATGTTATTGAGCATTCTTTATATCATCGGTATTACTGCCGAAGCCATGACTGGCGCACTGGCTGCCGGCCGCCGCCAAATGGACATGTTTGGCGTCATTATCATTGCCTCTGCCACGGCGATCGGTGGCGGTTCGGTACGCGACATGTTGCTCGGGCATTTCCCCCTGGGGTGGGTCAAACATCCTGAATATATCGTTATCGTTGCTATTGCCGCTATCGTCACCACCTGGCTGGCGCCCTTGATGCGTCACCTGCGGCGTCTTTTTCTGGTGTTGGACGCCGTTGGGCTGATTGTATTTTCAATCATCGGTGCGCAGGTCGCGCTGGACATGGGCCACGGAGCCATCATTGCCGCGATTGCCGCCGTGATCACCGGCGTGTTCGGCGGAGTACTGCGCGATATGCTCTGCAACCGAATTCCGTTGGTCTTCCAGAAAGAAATTTATGCCGGCATCTCCTTCGCCGCCGCCTGGCTGTACATCGGTCTGCAACACTTAAGCCTGCCACATAATATGGTGGTGATCATCACCTTGGTGGCCGGCCTCAGCGCCCGACTGATTGCTCTGCGCTTTCGGCTGGGTCTGCCGGTGTTTAACTATCAGCATCCGGACCACTAACAGGGGTCGCCGTAGCGGCAAAGGCAATCCCGTTGTTGATGGGCTCCAAGAGGAACATCACATCAAGGCGCGTTGGCAAAACCCGCAATCCCTTGTGAGCTCAGGGTGCTAACCAGCGCCAAAAATGGCGGATGTTGGAGAAATGCTGCAATCTGCCGGGCCCTCTTCGCACCAATACCAGCGATTTGCCGCCATGCCACCGGGGACATTTGCTGGACCTGATGCCAGTTTGTCAGCGCCATCGTTTGCTGCGGGGAGAGTGGTATACCTAAAGCGAGCAACCAACGCGAGAACGGTTGTTGTCGCGCCTGCTGAAATTGCCGGTGAATGCTTTGCCCTCGCTTGCCGCCGATGCCTGAGGCAGCCATCAGTTGCTCCGGCGTCAGCAGCAGCCAATCCAGCAAATGCTGCACTAACCCCTGATCAATCAGCGTCTGCCAGGTCGATTCACTGACGCCGTGCAAACTTAACCCCTGCGGACCGCTCAACCACACCAACCGGGCAAGAAACTGCTGACGGCAATCCGGCCGCCAGCTAAAACAACTCAACGCGTGGTAACGTTCAGCCGACGGTGCGCTGGGCAGCGACCTGTCCGTTCCACGCCAGACCACGTTATTGAGATGTGGAATGCCATGTCCCATCAGGCTGACGGTAACCTGGTCTCCAGGCACCACCGCCCACTGCCGCCAACGCGGTAGCGAGCCGAGGTTAACTCTTGTCACCCATTTATCGTCCATCCTGACGGGTTCAAGCCGCAGTACCACAGCAATTTTTCCGGTGCGACCAATATTGAAATCAATGCCATTGACCCTCGCCACCTGCTGCGCGGGCGGATACTTCCAGGCAACGGCCCAATCACCGGGTCTGGCTTGCCAGTAACGCCCCTGGGGTGAGTGCGCCTGATGGATCACTACACCATCAGTGACGAATGGCAAAGCGGCTTGATACCAGCGCTCTCGCCATTGCTGCACCTCCGCCAAGGATTTCACCGGCTGCGAAAAATCCTGGGCAAGAGGAAAACCCATGTCAGCAAGCTGGCGTAAACGCTGCGTCATCTCCTGCGGCCCGTTCGGCCAAGCCCAGACAAACAGGCCGATCTGCCGGAGTAGCGGCGAAGGCTTCTTTTTCATCAGCGCGCCGGCGACCCTGGCGCGAGCGTTAATGCCACCGCTGACCTTTTGTTGATGACCGTTCACCATCAGAAACAGCTCTCCCTGCAGAATCAATGTTGGCGGGGCACCCTTAATACTGACCGGCACCGCAGGAATAGTCCGCACTTTTTCCAGCCAGTTTTCGCCTTTCAGCCCGTTCCCTCGGCTGATCGCCGACGTCAGTTTTCCGTCGTGATAAACCAGCGTGATGGCTACTCCGTCCACTTTGGGTTGAACCCAGAGATCGCTGCGGCCCTTTAGCCATTGGGCCACGGCGACAGGATCCGGCAATTTCCGCAACCCGGTATGCGCCACCGGATGCGGCACCTTGCCTTCAGGTAAAAGCGGGTCTGAGTCCCCCTCCGAAGCTGCCCCGGCGCAACGCTGCCATAACCGTAGCTTTTCGCGCAGGCCGTCGTAGACATCATCCTCAATTAAGCTGCTGCCCTGCTGGTAATAAGCTACGTCCCAGCGTTCAAGCTGGTTTTTTAAGGCGGTTATCTCCAGTTGCAGCCGCACCGGGCGCCACGCTGGGCAGGCTTGCGCCCAAACAGCCTCACTGCACAGTAAACCGACCAGCAGCATCATCCCTATCCTCATGACACTTTTGCGCATCGCTCACCTCCCTGATAACCGGCAGTAAAGCTGGAAGTGGAAAGCACGACAATGGTCCCTGAGGCGCTCTGCGCAGCGGCTCGAGAAAATCCGCTCGCATTGCAGAAAACCATCAAAATTTAGCGATATGCTGCGCAAACATCCCCATTTAAGGTTTTTTCAGCATAAAGCGGCGGGCAAAATGCGAGCTAACGCTGCATCCGGTGCGTTAGCCGTGTATACTGTGCGGAGAAAATACACATCCGCTGTTATTGGCATATCAACGAATATCATCATGGCTCAAGGCACGCTTTATATTGTCTCTGCCCCTAGCGGCGCAGGGAAATCAAGTCTGATTCAGGCTTTGTTAAAGACGCAACCGCTGTACGACACGCAGGTTTCGGTTTCGCACACCACGCGCGACAGCCGCCCGGGTGAACAGCATGGCGATCATTATTTCTTCGTCTCAAAAGAAGAATTCTGCCGAATGATCGAGCAGGATGCGTTTCTTGAGCACGCCGAAGTGTTCGGCAACTATTACGGTACCTCACGCGCTGCCATTGAGCAGGTGCTGTCGACCGGGGTAGACGTTTTCCTGGATATCGACTGGCAGGGCGCGCAGCAAATTCGTGCCAAAATGCCCCAGGCGCGCAGCATCTTTATTTTGCCGCCGTCGAAGGAAGAACTTGGCCGCCGCCTGCGCGGGCGCGGGCAAGACTCTGACGAAGTGATCGCCAAACGCATGGCGCAAGCCGTGGCGGAAATGACGCACTACGCGGAGTATGACTATTTAATCGTGAACGATGATTTCGATCTGGCCCTGTCCGATCTGAAAACCATAATTCGCGCCGAACGCCTGCGTTTAGGCCGCCAATTACTGCGGCATGACGCTTTAATCAGCAAACTATTGGCAGACTGAAGACAGTTTCAGTATTATGCCCAGTCTTTTCGTCACCTGTGGAGTAGCACAAATATGGCACGCGTAACTGTTCAAGACGCTGTAGAGAAAATTGGTAACCGTTTTGACCTGGTGTTGGTCGCTGCTCGTCGGGCACGTCAAATCCAGACTGGCGGTAAAGATGCACTTGTTCCGGAAGAAAACGACAAGTACACCGTTATCGCGCTGCGCGAAATCGAAGAAGGTCTGATCACCAGCCAGATCCTCGATGTTCGCGATCGTCAGGAGCAGCAAGAGCAGGAAGCCGCAGAAATTCAAGCGGTTACCGCGATTGCTGAAGGTCGTCGTTAATTAATTAGACTGCGAGCCTGCCTTGTACCTGTTTGAAAGCCTGAATCTGCTGATTCAACGTTACCTGCCTGAGGAGCAGATTAAGCGCCTCAAACAGGCATACCTCGTTGCACGTGATGCTCACGAGGGACAGACACGCTCCAGCGGTGAGCCCTACATTACTCACCCGGTTGCCGTGGCCTGCATTCTGGCGGAAATGCGTCTCGATCATGAGACGCTGATGGCAGCCCTGCTGCACGACGTCATCGAAGACACCCCGGCCACCTACCAGGATATGGAACAGCTGTTCGGCAAAAGCGTCGCCGAATTGGTTGAGGGCGTATCCAAGCTCGACAAGCTGAAATTCCAGGACAAAAAAGAAGCCCAGGCGGAAAACTTCCGCAAGATGATCATGGCGATGGTGCAGGATATCCGCGTCGTGTTGATCAAGCTGGCTGACCGCACGCACAACATGCGTACCTTAGGTTCGCTGCGTCCCGACAAACGGCGGCGTATTGCGCGTGAAACCCTGGAAATCTACAGCCCACTGGCCCATCGTCTGGGTATTCACCACCTGAAAACCGAGCTGGAAGAGCTGGGTTTTGAGGCGTTGTACCCGAACCGTTATCGCGTAATCAAAGAAGTGGTGAAAGCCGCGCGCGGTAATCGTAAAGAGATGATCCAGAAGATTCTCGCCGAAATCGAAGGGCGATTGACCGAGGCCGGCATCCCCTGCCGCGTCAGCGGGCGAGAAAAACACCTGTACTCCATTTACCTCAAGATGCACCTGAAAGAACAGCGCTTCCATTCAATTATGGATATCTATGCGTTCCGGGTGATCGTGAAAGAGGTGGACACCTGCTACCGCGTGCTGGGTCAGGCTCACAGCCTGTATAAACCGCGCCCGGGCAGGGTCAAAGACTATATCGCCATTCCCAAGGCCAACGGCTATCAATCGCTGCACACTTCACTTATCGGCCCGCATGGCGTCCCGGTAGAGGTGCAGATCCGTACCGAAGATATGGATCAGATGGCCGAAATGGGGGTCGCCGCGCACTGGGCTTATAAAGAAAAAGAACAGGGCGAAACCGGCACCACCGCGCAAATCCGAGCCCAGCGCTGGATGCAGAGCCTGCTGGAGCTGCAACAGAGCGCCGGCAGCTCGTTTGAATTTATTGAGAGCGTCAAATCCGATCTGTTCCCGGATGAGATTTACGTTTTCACCCCGGAAGGCCGCATCGTCGAACTGCCTGCGGGCGCCACCCCGGTCGATTTCGCCTACGCAGTGCATACCGATATCGGCCACGCCTGCGTTGGCGCACGAGTTGATCGTCAGCCATACCCGCTGTCGCAGTCACTGACCAGCGGCCAAACGGTCGAAATCATCACCGCTCCGGGCGCACGGCCAAACGCCGCCTGGCTGAACTTTGTCGTCAGCTCCAAAGCGCGCGCTAAAATTCGCCAGATGTTGAAAAACCTCAAGCGCGATGATTCAGTTGGCCTCGGCCGCCGTTTGTTGAACCATGCGTTGGGCGGCAGTCGCAAACTGGCGGAGATCCCACCGGAAAATATCCAACACGAGTTGGATCGCATGAAGCTGGCGACGCTGGACGATCTGCTGGCTGAAATCGGCCTGGGCAACGCCATGAGCGTCGTGGTCGCGAAAAACCTGCAGGGCGACCAGTCCAATCTGGGCACCTCTTCCGGCGTTCGTAACCTGGCGATCAAGGGCGCAGACGGCGTGCTGATCACCTTTGCCAAATGCTGCCGACCTATTCCGGGTGACCCGATTATCGCCCACGTCAGCCCAGGCAAAGGCCTGGTGATCCACCATGAATCCTGTCGCAATATCCGCGGCTACCAGAAAGAGCCTGAAAAGTTCATGGCGGTAGAATGGGATAAAGACATCGAGCAGGAATTCATTGCCGAGATCAAAGTGGACATGTTTAACCATCAGGGGGCGCTGGCCAACCTGACGGCTGCCATCAATGCGGCTGAGTCCAATATTCAAAGCCTGAATACCGAAGAGAAAGACGGCCGGGTTTATAGCGCCTTTATCCGCTTGACCACCCGCGATCGCATCCATCTGGCAAATATTATGCGTAAAATCCGTATCATGCCGGATGTCATTAAAGTTAACCGTAACCGAAATTAGCGCTTATGAGCCCTGAACGCTATGCGCGGATTTGTGAAATGCTGGCCACCCGGCAGCCGGATTTAACCGTCTGCCTGGAACAGGTTCACAAACCGCATAACGTCTCCGCCATTATCCGCACCGCCGACGCCGTTGGCGTGCATCAGGTGCATGCCGTATGGCCAACCACGCGCATGCGAACCCTGGTTTCCTCCGCCGCCGGCAGCAACAGCTGGGTCAATGTTCAAACCCATCGCACCATCGGCGACGCCGTGACTCACCTGAAAGGCCAGGGCATGCAGATCCTGGCGACTAACCTTTCCGCCCGGGCGGTAGATTTTCGCGAAGTGGATTACACCCGCCCTACCTGCGTCCTGCTGGGCCAGGAAAAAACCGGCATTACCGAAGAAGCGCTGGCACTTGCCGATCAGGATATTATCATTCCGATGATCGGTATGGTGCAGTCGCTCAACGTGTCGGTTGCCTCAGCCTTGATCCTGTACGAAGCGCAACGCCAGCGGCAAAATGCCGGTCTGTACCGCCGTGAGCACAGTATGCTCGACGCAGAAGAGCAACAGCGTCTGCTGTTTGAAGGCGGCTATCCGGTGCTGGCCAACGTGGCTAAACGTAAAAAACTGCCGCGTCCTCATATTGATCAACAGGGCCAGGTGGTCGCCGATGCCGAATGGTGGGCGGCCATGCAGGCGACGGTACGCAAATGAAAGGCCGTCTGCTGGATGCTGTCCCACTCACCACGCTTTCCGGGGTTGGCGCCAGCCAGGCAGGCAAACTGGCCAAGATTGGCCTGGAAACCATTCAAGATCTGTTGCTGCACCTGCCGCTGCGTTATGAAGATCGCACCCGCCTCTATCCGATAAACGACCTGCAGCCTGGTATTTTTGCCACAGTGGAAGGCGAAGTACTGCGTACCGACATCAGTTTTGGACGGCGGCGCATGCTGACCTGCCAGATCAGCGACGGTACCGGCCTGCTCACCCTGCGTTTCTTCAATTTCAACGCAGCGATGAAAAACAGCCTGGCCACCGGCCGTCGCGTGACCGCCTACGGTGAAGTCAAACGCGGCAACCACGGCGCCGAAATTATTCACCCTGAATATCGCATTCAAGGGGAAAGCAGCGAAGTTGAGCTGCAAGAGTCATTGACACCGGTCTATCCCACCACCGAAGGCATCCGCCAGGCCACGTTGCGCAAGCTGACCGATCAGGCGCTGGAGTTGCTGGATACCTGCGCCATTGCCGAACTGCTGCCGCCGGAACTGAGCGGCGGGCTGATGAGCCTGCCACAGGCGCTGCATACCCTGCACCGCCCGCCGCCGGATATCCAATTGGCAGATTTGGAACAGGGCAAGCACCCGGCGCAAAAACGTCTGATCCTGGAAGAGCTGTTGGCGCATAACCTCAGCATGCTGGCGGTCCGAGCCGGTGCGCAGAGCTATCAGGCGCTGCCGTTAATGCCCGACGACCGGCTTAAAAAGCAATTCCTCGCCCAGTTGCCCTTTTCCCCCACCGGCGCGCAAGATCGCGTAGTGGCCGATATTGAAGCCGACATGCAAAAAGGCTTCCCGATGATGCGCCTGGTGCAAGGCGACGTCGGTTCAGGCAAAACGCTGGTGGCCGCGCTGGCAGCACTGCGCGCTATCGCTCACGGCAAGCAGGTGGCGTTAATGGCCCCGACGGAACTGCTGGCCGAACAGCACGCCAATAACTTCCGTCAGTGGTTCGAACCGCTGGGGTTAGAGGTTGGCTGGTTGGCCGGCAAGCAAAAAGGCAAGGCGCGTATCGCACAGCAAGAGGCAATTGCCAGCGGGCAGGTCTCCATGGTGGTCGGTACCCACGCCATCTTCCAGGAACAGGTGCAATTTTCCGGTCTGGCGCTGGTGATCATCGATGAACAGCACCGTTTTGGCGTACACCAGCGGCTGGCACTGTGGGAGAAAGGTGAGGAGCAAGGCTTCCATGCCCATCAGCTGATCATGACCGCCACGCCAATCCCCCGCACGCTGGCAATGACGGCCTATGCCGATCTCGACACTTCGGTGATCGACGAACTGCCGCCGGGTAGAACGCCGGTCACTACCGTCGCCATTCCAGACACCCGGCGCGCCGATATTATTCAGCGGGTAAAAAGCGCCTGCATGGAAGAAGGCCGACAGGCGTACTGGGTTTGTACGCTGATCGAAGAATCCGAACTGCTGGAAGCTCAGGCAGCGGAAGCCACCTGGGAAGAATTGAAAATCGCACTCCCGGAGCTGAAAGTGGCGCTGGTGCACGGGCGCATGAAAGCTCAAGAGAAGCAGGCGGTAATGCAGGCCTTCAAGCAGGGCGAACTGCAGCTGTTAGTGGCGACCACGGTCATCGAGGTTGGCGTCGACGTGCCCAATGCCAGCCTGATGATTATCGAAAACCCGGAGCGACTGGGGCTGGCCCAGTTGCACCAGTTGCGGGGTCGTGTAGGCCGCGGCGCCGTGGCGTCTCACTGCGTATTGTTGTACAAAACACCGTTGAGCAAAACGGCACAAAAGCGTCTGCAGGTGCTGCGTGACAGCAATGACGGCTTCGTTATTGCCCAACGCGATCTGGAAATCCGTGGTCCCGGCGAACTGTTGGGCACGCGCCAAACCGGCAGCGCAGAGTTCAAAGTGGCGGATTTGCTGCGCGATCAGGCGATGATCCCGGAAGTACAACGCGTCGCTCGCCATATCCACCAGCAGTACCCGGAGCATGCCCGAGCCCTGATTGAGCGCTGGCTACCGGAGAAAGCACGTTACTCCAACGCCTGATTTTCAGGCAGAGAAAAGGCGCCAAATAGGCGCCTTTTCCATTATTACGACCGGTTAATCAGCCAATAGTCGGAAACACCGGCAACAGCAGATACAGCTTAATCACAATCGCGTTGGCGATATCGATAAAGAACGCCCCCACCATAGGCACCACCAGAAACGCCAGGTGCGATGGACCGAAGCGATCGGTAATCGCCTGCATGTTGGCGATCGCCGTAGGCGTGGCTCCCATGCCGAAACCGCAGTGGCCCGCAGCCAGCACCGCTGCATCGTAATTTTTACCCATCACCCGGTAGGTAACGAAGATTGCGTACAGCGCCATCACCAGCGTCTGTACGGCCAGGATCGCCAGCATTGGCAGCGCCAGAGAAGCCAGCTCCCACAAACGCAGGCTCATCAGCGCCATCGCCAGAAACAGCGACAGGCTAACGTTGCCCAACACCGATACCGCTCGCTCAAATACGGTATAGAACCCGGTGAAGGCCAGGGTGTTGCTGAGGATCACCCCAACGAACAGCACGCAAACAAAGTTGGGTAATTCAAATACCGTGCCGCTCAGCAAGCCGGAGATAAACTGCCCCAGGCTCAGACAGATGGCGATCATGGCGATGGTTTCAATCATGATCAGCGAGGTGATCAAACGGCCGCTCTCCGGTTTTTCAAAGCCGCTTGGCTGGACGCTGTCATCCGGCGAGCCTTCCGGGGTGGAAGAGTGCTTCACCAGGTAACGCGCCACCGGACCGCCAATCAGGCCGCCCAGAACCAGGCCGAAGGTGGCACAGGCCATCGCCACTTCCGTGGCATTTTCAAAGCCGTAGCGTTCGATAAACAGCTTGCTCCAGGCCGCCCCGGTGCCGTGGCCGCCGGACAGGGTAATGGAGCCGGCGATCAGGCCCATCAGCGGGTCCAGACCCAGCATTTTCGCCATGCCGATGCCGATGGCGTTCTGCACCAGCAGCAGGCCCAGCACCACAAACAGGAATACCATTAATGCCTTGCCACCCGCGCGCAACCGCGACAGGTTGGCGTTCAAACCGATGGTGGCGAAGAAGGCCAACATTAACGGGTCTTTCAGCGACATATCGAAGCTGATTTCCCAATTAACGAACTTTTTCAGGGCTAACAACAGGAGCGCCACCAGTAAACCACCGGCGACAGGAGCGGGAATGGTGTATTTCCTCAACAGGGGGATGCTGGTGACGCATTTGCCCCCAAGGAGCAGAACCAATGTTGCTGCGACTAACGTGCCATAAGTATCAAGATGAAACATCCAGTTACTCCATGTAAGGGAAAAGATCCAATTAATAAATAATAAGTTAGAGAAAACCGCTTAGTTTTTAAAACTTGATGAGTGCAGGATTAGAAGTAAAAAACGCTGATAACACAAGAAAAAATGAACGAAAATGCGACATAAGTGACGATACTGCTAACAAAGCATTAACGCGCAACCGTTTGCTTTTATGGGCCAAATCATTAAAATGCCTGCTTTGCCGTTTCTGGAAATGCCACACCATGACCCAGCCATCCGCCGAGCTCGATGCTGCGCAAAAAGCATCCGCCACTCCCCGCAACAGTGAACTGATTTATCGTCTGGAAGATCGCCCGCCGCTGCCGCAAACGCTGTTTGCCGCCGGTCAGCACCTGCTGGCAATGTTCGTTGCGGTGATCACCCCGGCTCTGCTGATCTGCCAGGCGCTCGGTCTGCCGGCGCAGGACACTCAGCACATTATCAGTATGTCGCTGTTCGCCTCCGGCCTGGCCTCTATTTTACAAATCAAAACCTGGGGGCCCGTCGGCTCAGGCTTGCTGTCTATTCAGGGCACCAGCTTTAATTTTGTTTCGCCGCTGATTATGGGCGGGCTGGCGCTGAAAAACGGCGGCGCGGACGTTCCCACCATGATGGCTGCGCTGTTCGGTACGCTGATGGTCGCCTCCTGTACCGAGATCCTGCTGTCACGCGTGTTGCACTTGGCACGGCGCATCATCACTCCGCTGGTTTCCGGCATTGTGGTGATGATTATCGGCTTGTCGCTGATCCAGGTCGGACTGACCTCCATCGGCGGTGGCTATGCCGCGATGAACGGGGGCAGCTTCGGCGCGCCCAAAAATCTGCTGCTGGCCGGTGCGGTTCTACTGGTCATTATCCTGCTTAACCGTCAGCGCAATCCCTACCTGCGCGTTGCCTCGTTGGTGATTGCCATGGCGGTGGGCTATCTGCTGGCCTGGGCCATGGGCATGCTGCCAGAAAGCCAGCCGACTCCCGAAACGGCAGCAATCATCATTCCGACCCCGCTGTATTACGGCCTGGGCTTTGACTGGAATTTGCTGTTGCCGCTGATGCTGATCTTTATGGTCACCTCGCTGGAAACTATCGGCGATATCACCGCGACCTCTGACGTGTCGGAACAACCGGTCAGTGGCCCACTGTATATGAAACGCCTTAAGGGCGGCGTACTGGCCAACGGCCTGAACTCCATGTTGTCGGCGGTGTTCAATACCTTCCCCAACTCCTGCTTCGGTCAGAACAATGGCGTGATCCAACTGACCGGCGTCGCCAGCCGCTACGTCGGCTTCGTGGTGGCGCTGATGCTGATCGCGCTGGGGTTGTTCCCGGCGGTGGCCGGCTTCGTGCAGCACATTCCTGAACCGGTGTTGGGCGGCGCCACCCTGGTGATGTTCGGCACCATTGCAGCCTCCGGGGTTCGCATCGTGTCTCGTGAACGCCTGAACCGTCGTGCAATCATGATTATGGCGCTGTCGTTGGCCGTGGGCATGGGCGTATCCCAGCAGCCGCTGATCTTGCAGTTCGCACCAGACTGGCTGAAAACATTGCTCTCCTCAGGCATTGCTGCCGGCGGCATCACCGCCATCGCGCTGAACCTGCTGTTCCCGCAGGAGCATGAGAAACAATAATCCGTCACGCCTCCTGTCACAAACGGCCGCTTGCGGCCGTTTTTTATTGTCTATCAGACCATTGCACTTGAGATGCCAGCCCAATTGCGGCATAAACAGGGTATCTTTTTTGACCGACGCGGATGTAGACGATGAAATTTATCGGAAAACTGTTGCTGACGTTGTTGCTGCTGGTCGTGCTTGCCATTGCACTGTTGTACGTCATAGGACAAACCCGTTGGGCCGCGGGCTGGGTCAGCCGCTGGGTCAGCGATAACAGCGACTACCGTCTGTCGGTGGCGGCCATCTCGCATTCATGGAACCAACCGGGCCAAATCAGTCTGGAAGACGTTCAGTTAACCAAAAAAAATCAGCCGCAAACGCTGGTGGCCAAACGGCTGGATCTCGGCCTCAGCCTGCGCCAAATTACCGAACCTCGCGATTTCCACAGCGTCACGCTGCGTGACGGCACGCTGAATCTGCAACAGCAAGACGCGGCAATGCCGATACAGGCCGACGTGCTGCAACTGAGCAATATGACGCTGCAATCCAACGATGAAACCTGGCAGCTCAACGCGCAACAGGTCAACGCCGGTATCACGCCATGGCAACCCAAAGCCGGCCATCCGCTAGGTGATAACAATCAGTTCCAGTTCAGCGCCGGCTCGATGACGCTCAACGGTATTCCTGCCTCTCAGGTGCTGGTTCAGGGCGAGCTGAAACAAAATCAGCTGTTGCTCAGCAATTTCGGCGCCGACCTGGCGCAGGGGGATTTGACCGGCGTAGCCACTCGCGCCGCCGACGGCAGTTGGCAGGTAGAGCGCCTGAGACTCAGCGGCGTGCGCATGCAGACACCGCTGACACTGGCCCAGTTCTGGCAGCGTTTTACCGCTCTGCCCCCCGTTACGCTCAAACGTTTTGATCTGATCGATGCCCGGCTGGAAGGCAAGGAGTGGGCATTCAACGATCTCGACCTGTCGCTGCAAAACGTCACCTTCCAGAAGGGCGACTGGAACAGCCAGGACGGTTCGCTGAACTTCAACGCCAGCGACCTGATCAATGGCAGTTTCCATCTGATTGATCCGATCATGAGTATGCGACTGTCGCCGGCCGGCATCGCCATTCAGCAATTCACCACCCGCTGGGAGGGCGGGTTATTGCGTACCTCCGGCAACTGGCTGCGCGCCAACAACCGCTTGCAGTTGGATGAGGTGGCGGTGGCCGCGCTGGAATATACATTGCCTATCGACTGGCGCGGATTGTGGTTGCAGCCGCTGCCGAACTGGCTGGCGGAGGTGTACGTCAACAAGCTGACCACCAACCGTAATCTGATCATCGATATCAACCCAGACTTCCCGTTCCAGATCACCGCGCTGGACGGCTATGGCAGTAACCTGCTGCTGGCGCGCGACCACCAGTGGGGTATCTGGTCCGGCACGCTGAATTTGAACGGCAGTGAAGCTACCTTCAACAAGATTGACGTTCGCCGCCCATCGCTGGCGCTGAACGCCAATGACGGGCAAATCAACGTCACCGAACTCAGTGCCTTTATGCCCCAGGGGCTGTTGGATGCCAAAGCCACCGTCGAACAGCTGCCGGGCAAGCCGTTTACGCTGTCGCTGAACGGGCGTTCGGTACCGGTGAACACCCTGCAACAGTGGGGATGGCAAGCGGTTCCGCTGGAAGGAGACGGTAACCTGCAATTGCAGTTGAAAGGTTTGTTGAACAGCGATGGGCCATTTAAGGCTTCATTGCGGGGCAGCTTGCAGGCCACTGCCGCCGATGGCCAGACGGTCAACCAGCAACTGCCTTAGTCCTGGATGGGCCCTCTCCGCATAGAGAGGGCCTGGATATTAACTGTCTATCGCCTCACAGCCACCCTGATCAAGGGGCACTTCCGGCTCAGCCGGCAACACCATGTAAGTGCCTTCAAATACCGCACCTTTGTCGTCGTCACCAAACAGATGGACTTCCGCCTGCACGCGAGCGCGGCGGCCACGGGCCAAACGGGCCAGATCGCCGCTTAACGAGCTGAGATCCGCTACAGCGCGGGGCCGGCCAGTGATGGGTTTGCTGTAACGGATATGGGCATCCGCCAGAATGATGGTGCCGCCCAGATGTCTTTCACGCAGCAACAGCCAGATCAGGCCCCAGGCGGTCAGCGTGGCCAGAGAGAACAGGCTGCCGGCAAACAACGTATGGTGCGGGTTCTGGTTGCCAATCTCCGGCATGGTGGTGACAAAGCGCTGGCCGGTATATTGGCTGATGCGCACTCCCATCTTCTCGCTGAGCGGAATGTGATCGTACCAGGCCTGCTGCAGCTGACCGCACCAGTCGGGGCGATGCAGGATATCGTCCAGCGTCGCCACCGGCTTGATCATCAGGAAATGGCGAATCGGCGTGGTTTGCGGCGCCGTGATCTCACCCTGATTCACGAAACCGAGTTTGGCGAAGAAATCCACAGCGTCTTCACGGGCGCTACAGACTACGCGCTTCACGCCTTCCTGACGCGCCACGGATTCCAGCGTCATGGCTACCAGCGTCCCCAGACCTTTGTCCTGCACCGTCGGGTCTACCGCCAGAAAACGAATCGCGGCTTCGTTATCGGCATTGATGTACAGCCGCCCAATGGCAACAATTTTTCCACTCTCGTCCACCACCATCTGGTGGTGCGCCATGGCGTCGTAGGCATCCTTTTCCGACCCCACCGGCTGGTGCAACGGCTTGCGCAGCATTTCCCAGCGGAACTGGTAATACTCTTTCAGTTCTTGCTCTGTTACCGGTACTCGTAGGTGATACATAGACGCCTTCTCTCTCAGAATTCTTAGACTTGAAGCCAAAACGTCACCGGCCCGTCGTTCACCAGCGCGACTTTCATGTCGGCCGCAAACTCACCGGTTTGGGTTTCGATACCGCGTTCGCGGCACTGGCCAACAAAATATTGGTATAACCGATCGGCCTCCTGCGGTACCGCACCGCGAGAGAAACTTGGACGCATACCTTTTTGCGTGTCGGCCACCAGCGTGAACTGCGAGACCACCAGCAAACTGCCTCCTGCCTGTTGGACGTTGAGATTCATTTTGTCGTTCTCATCGCCAAAGATGCGGTAGCCCAGCACGCGCTCACACAGGCGCACGGCCTTTTGCTCGTTATCGTCCTGCTCCACGCCCAATAACACTAACAAACCGGGACCTATGTTGCCTACCGTCTGGCCTTCGACCGTGACGCTGGCATTTAATACCCGTTGAATTAACGCAATCATAACTGCCCTTCTGATGACTGTTCTTGTTGTGCCTTTTGCTGTCGATAATCGCGGTATTCCCCGAGGGTGACCGTGATTTCCGCGCCGAGTAACACGATACACCAGCTCCAGTAGACCCAAAGGAATAAAATGGGGATCACGGCCAAGACGCCGTAAATCAGCTGATAAGAAGGGAACATGGTGACATAAAGCGCAAACCCCTTCTTGCCCAGCTCGAACAGCAAACCGGCTACCAGCGCACCAATCAACGCATCCTTGGGCGGTACCCGTACCGTCGGCACGATGCAATACAGCAGCCAGAAAGATATCCACGACAGGATCAGCGGGAAGATACGCAGCACCTGATCCACCAGGCTGTTGACGCCGGTCTGCGCCAGCCAGTTAAGTGACAACAGATAGGAACTGATCGCCATACTGGCGCCCACCAGCAGCGGCCCCAGAGTCAGCACCATCCAGTACACGGCGAATGAAAACACGATCGGTCGCTGATTCTTGCTGCGCCAGATGGTGTTGAGCACGCTGTCCACCGACGAGATCAGCAACAGCGCAGTGACTATCAGGCCGCAGGTCCCGACGGCGGTCATCTTGTTGGAGTTGGCGACAAACTGCTCCAGATAACTTTGGATCACGTTGCCGGCGGCCGGCATGAAATTGGAAAATATGAAGCTTTTCAGCTGAACGCTGATGTCGGAGAACATCGGGAACGCGGCAAACAACGCGAACACTACGGTCACCAGGGGCACCAGTGACAGCAGTGAGACATAGGCCAGATGGCCCGCCAACATGGTCAGGCCATCGCTGTCGACACGTTTAATCAGCAGTCGTAAAAAGGTGACGCTGGGTTTGATCGAAGCGGGCAGCTTCTTGCGGCGGAAAAACGACATGGCCACTCCTTGATGTCAGTTTGTACGCCTTAAGCTTAACCCTTTGCGGTCATTGGGCAAAATAAGCCGGTACTACGTCGCGGTCGGTCACGTGAACCGTTTTGATGCCGAGCGCCTGTGCGGCGGCGACGTTATCCGGGTGATCGTCAAAGAACACCGCGTCGTCCGGCGAGGTATTTTCTGCATCCAGTACGTGCAGATAAATGTTGGCGTCCGGCTTGCGCATGCCAAGATCCTGCGACAAATAAAGATGATCGGCGGCTTCGGCCACCTGCGGATAGTGCTGCGGCCAGTAATTGCAGTGCAAACGGTTGGTGTTCGATAACACCACCACCCGGTGACCTTCACTGCGCAGGCGCTTCATGATGTCGATCACTTCTGGGCGCAGGGCGACAAACACCGCCTGCCAACCGGTAGCGAACTGCTCGAAACTGAGGGCAATCCCCATTTCGGCGCTTAGCCGTTCGGCAAAGTCTTCATCACTGATTTCACCGCGCTCGTGCTGCTGAAACAACTCGCCCATGGCAAAACGTTCGGACAAGACCGCCAGTGGCGTACCGCTCAAACTGCTCCATACACCCAGTACACGTTTGAAATCGATATCGACGATCACATTACCTAAATCAAAGATATACAGCATAGTCCTCTCCTGATGGGCCGGTGAGATTTTACTGTAGCGGGAAAAGCAGGGGCTGAATAGAGAGCGGATGGAAAAGCGTATAGCACGCGGCAGAAATGGGAAAAGACAGAGGAAAAAACTCAGGGCGCTGGCGCGCCCTAAGTGTTGCAGACCCAATCAGCGATTAAGCTTCTTTAGGACCACGGCTTGCACGCTTACGATCGTTTTCCGTCAGGTGACGCTTACGGATACGGATCGAGGTTGGCGTAACTTCTACCAGTTCGTCATCATCGATGAATTCCAGAGCTTGCTCCAGGGTCATCTTGATAGCCGGAACCAGGGTAGTGGCTTCGTCAGTACCGGAAGCACGCATGTTGGTCAGCTTCTTACCGGTCAGGCAGTTCACGGTCAGGTCGTTGGAACGTGAGTGAATACCGATGATCTGGCCTTCATACACTTCCGCACCGTGACCCAGGAACAGCTTGCCGCGATCTTGCAGACCGAACAGGGCGAACGCTACCGCTTTACCCTGACCGTTGGAGATCAGCACGCCGTTCTGGCGCTGGCCAACTTCACCCGGACGCACGTCGTCGTAGTGGCTGAAGGTGGAGTACAGCAGACCGGTACCGGAGGTCATGGTCATGAACTCGTTACGGAAGCCAATCAAGCCGCGGCTTGGGATCACGTAGTCGAGACGCACACGGCCTTTACCGTCTGGATCCATGTTTTTCAGGTCAGCTTTACGCTCACCCATGGCTTGCATGACGGAACCCTGATGCTGTTCTTCGATGTCCAAGGTCACGTTTTCGAACGGCTCTTGTTTACGACCATCGATTTCACGGAAGATAACTTTCGGACGGGATACCGCCAGTTCGAAACCTTCACGACGCATGTTTTCGATCAGAACCGACAGGTGAAGTTCACCACGGCCAGATACGCGGAATGCATCAGCATCTTCAGTTTCTTCAACGCGCAGTGCCACGTTGTGCACCAGTTCCTTGTTCAGACGCTCAAGGATTTGACGCGAAGTCACAAACTTACCTTCTTTACCGCAGAATGGTGAGGTGTTGACGTTGAAGAACATGGTTACGGTCGGCTCATCTACAGACAGCGCCGGCAGTGCTTCCACTGCAGAGGTGTCACAGATGGTGTCGGAAATGTTCAGCTCGCCCAGACCGGTGATAGCGATGATGTCGCCCGCTTCAGCCAGGGTAGATTCGATACGCTCCAGACCCATGTGGCCCAGCACTTTGCCCACTTTACCGTTGCGAGTTTTACCTTCGCTATCGATGATGGTGACCTGCTGGTTTGGCTTCACTTTACCGCGCTTGATACGGCCGATGCCGATCACGCCCAGGTAGTTGTTGTAGTCCAACTGGGAGATTTGCATCTGGAATGGCGCTTCGAGCTCAACCTGCGGTGCAGACACGTGGTCTACGATCGCTTGATACAGCGGGGTCATGTCTTCCGCCATTTCGTTGTGGTCAGTACCCGCGATCCCCATCAATGCAGAAGCATAGATGATTGGGAAGTCGAGCTGCTCGTCGGTCGCGTCGAGGTTAACGAACAGGTCGAAGACCTGATCAACAACCCAATCAGGACGTGCGCCCGGACGGTCAACCTTGTTGATTACCACGATCGGCTTCAGACCATTAGCGAAGGCTTTTTTGGTCACGAAGCGGGTTTGCGGCATTGGGCCATCCATTGCATCCACAACCAGCAGCACCGAGTCAACCATTGACATCACACGCTCAACCTCACCGCCGAAGTCGGCGTGTCCTGGGGTATCCACGATGTTGATGCGGTAGTCTTTCCAATTAATGGCGGTGTTTTTTGCGAGGATGGTAATCCCACGCTCTTTCTCCAAATCGTTGGAGTCCATTACGCGTTCGGTGGCTTCTACACGCTCTCCGAAAGTACCGGATTGTTGCAGCAGCTTATCAACCAGGGTGGTCTTACCATGGTCAACGTGGGCAATAATGGCGATGTTACGCAAATTTTCGATCACAGCTTTGCCTCAGGCATTAGAAATAGCGCGCTATTGTACACGTATTAAGCGAGGGACTAAACAAGATCACAACAGTCTCTTATAAACAACTGTGTACAGGTCAGTATGTGATCCCTTTCACGGTGCAAAAAGCAGCATCCGGTGCACTTTTGCACCATTACAGTGCCCCACCCCGCATTGATTGCACCATTTAAGTGCAAAACGTCACTGATGGTGCATACTGATTCTGAGCAAAACCCGCACAGAAAGGCGATTAAAGCGCTTTGGCAAAGTTGGCACAGTTTTCGCTTTAGTCTTTTCAAGGCAAAAAAAGCCAGTTCCACAGATTCGTTCCACGACGACGACAATGATAAATCCGGGAGAGTTAAGTATGTCCGCTGAACACGTTTTGACGATGCTGAATGAGCATGAAGTGAAATTCGTAGACCTGCGTTTCACTGACACCAAGGGTAAAGAACAACACGTCACCATCCCTGCTCATCAGGTAAATGCCGACTTCTTCGAAGAAGGTAAAATGTTTGACGGTTCCTCGATCGGCGGTTGGAAAGGCATCAACGAATCTGACATGGTGCTGATGCCAGACGCCAGCACTGCGGTACTGGATCCGTTCTTCGAAGAATCCACCCTGATCATTCGCTGCGACATCCTCGAGCCAGGCACCATGCAAGGCTACGATCGTGACCCACGCTCTATCTCCAAGCGTGCAGAAGATTTCCTGCGCTCTTCCGGCATCGCGGACACCGTCCTGTTCGGGCCAGAGCCAGAATTCTTCCTGTTTGACGACATTCGTTTCGGCAGCAGCATCCGCGGTTCCCACGTGGCCATCGACGATATCGAAGGCGCATGGAACTCCGGCACCCAATACGATGGCGGCAACAAAGGCCACCGTCCGGCAGTCAAAGGCGGTTACTTCCCGGTTCCTCCGGTCGATTCCTCACAGGACATCCGTTCTACCATGTGTCTGACCATGGAAGAAATGGGCCTGGTCGTTGAAGCGCACCACCACGAAGTGGCAACCGCAGGTCAGAACGAAGTGGCAACCCGCTTCAACACCATGACCAAGAAAGCCGACGAAATCCAAATCTACAAATACGTGGTTCACAACGTGGCTCACGCATTTGGCAAAACCGCGACCTTCATGCCGAAGCCAATGTTCGGTGATAACGGTTCCGGCATGCACTGCCACATGTCGCTGTCCAAGAACGGGACTAACCTGTTCGCCGGCGACAAATACGGCGGCCTGTCTGAAACTGCCCTGTTCTACATCGGCGGTATCATCAAGCACGCTAAAGCGATCAACGCCCTGGCCAACCCGACCACCAACTCTTACAAGCGTCTGGTCCCAGGCTACGAAGCACCGGTCATGCTGGCTTATTCTGCCCGTAACCGTTCCGCTTCCATCCGTATCCCAGTGGTTGCCAGCCCGAAAGCGCGCCGTATCGAAGCCCGTTTCCCGGATCCAGCGGCTAACCCGTACCTGTGCTTCGCGGCCCTGCTGATGGCAGGCCTGGACGGTGTGATTAACAAAATCCACCCTGGCGACGCCATGGACAAAAACCTGTATGACCTGCCACCGGAAGAAGAAGCTGAAATTCCAAAAGTTGCAGGCTCCCTGGATGAAGCGCTGGCAGCACTGAGCGAAGACCGCGAGTTCCTGACCCGTGGCGGCGTATTCACTGACGACGCGATCGATGCTTACATCGATCTGCGCAAAGAAGAGATGGACCGCGTTCGCATGACGCCACACCCGGTTGAATTCGAACTGTACTACAGCGTTTAAGTTTTACCGCGCCGTCTGCGGGCGGCGCCCAGATTTAGTTGTCTTTTTTTGTTGCCGTGGAAACTTTCAGCCCATCTTCGGATGGTTTTTTTTCTCCACCGTATTTTCTGCAAAACTATTCCATACCGCGTGCATAACGGATGGAGTAGGATAGATGCACTAAAAAGGTGCAGGAGTCTGCTGTATGGCAACTGGCAAGCTGCCCGATGCTGGGCAGATCCTCAATTCTCTCATCAACAGCATCCTGCTGTTGGATGATGATCTGGCGGTTCATTACGCCAATCCGGCAGCACAACAACTGCTGGCACAAAGTTCCCGTAAACTTTTCGGTACACCCTTGCCCGATTTGCTCGGTTATTTCTCACTGAACGTCGATCTGATGCGTGAGAGCCTGCATGCCGGTCAGGGCTTTACCGATAACGAAGTGACCCTGGTGGTTGACGGGCGTGCGCATATCCTCTCCCTGACCGCACAGGCACTGCCTGATGGCTATATCCTGATCGAGCTGGCGCCCATGGATAACCAACGCCGCTTGAGCCAGGAACAACTTCAGCACGCCCAGCAAGTTGCGGCCCGCGATCTGGTCCGTGGCCTGGCGCATGAAATTAAAAACCCGCTTGGCGGACTGCGCGGTGCGGCACAGCTGCTGGCCAAGGCACTGCCCGATCCGTCGCTGACCGAATACACCAAGGTGATCATTGAGCAGGCCGACCGCTTGCGCAACCTGGTCGATCGCCTGCTCGGCCCGCAGCGACCGGGCCAGCACATAACCCAAAGCATTCATCAGGTGGCAGAGCGAGTGTGCCAACTGGTGTCGCTGGAGAAGCCGGATAACGTGACGCTGGTGCGGGACTACGACCCGAGCCTGCCTGAGATGGCGCACGACCCGGATCAAATCGAACAGGTATTGCTGAACATTACCCGCAATGCACTGCAGGCGCTGGGAGAAACTGGCGGCACCATCACGCTGCGCACTCGCACCGCTTTCCAGATTACCCTGCACGGCACCCGCTACCGGTTAGCGGCACGTATTGACGTAGAAGATGACGGCCCCGGCGTGCCGGCGCAGTTGCAAGACACGCTGTTTTACCCGATGGTCAGCGGCCGCGAAGGCGGAACCGGCCTGGGATTATCCATCGCCCGTAATCTTATCGATCAGCATTGCGGAAAAATTGAATTTAACAGTTGGCCAGGACATACCGAATTCTCGGTTTACCTGCCTATTCGCCAGTGAGGTTTTCTATGCAACGAGGGATAGTCTGGATCGTCGATGACGATAGCTCCATCCGCTGGGTGCTTGAACGCGCGCTCACTGGAGCCGGCGTGAGCTGCGTGACCTTCGACAGTGGCAATGCGGTGCTCGAAGCCCTGGCCACGCAAACTCCTGACGTGTTGCTGTCTGACATCCGCATGCCGGGTATGGATGGCCTTGCGTTGCTCAAGCAGATCAAACAGCGTCATCCGATGCTTCCGGTCATCATAATGACGGCGCATTCGGATCTCGACGCCGCCGTCAGCGCCTACCAGCAAGGGGCATTCGATTACCTGCCGAAACCCTTTGATATTGATGAAGCCGTGGCGCTGGTTGAACGCGCCATCAGCCATTATCAGGAACAGCAGCAGCCTGCGCGCAGCCAACCCGCCAACGATCCGGTGGCAGACATCATCGGTGAGGCCCCGGCGATGCAGGACGTGTTCCGCATCATCGGCCGCCTGTCACGTTCGTCGATCAGCGTACTGATCAACGGCGAATCAGGTACCGGTAAAGAGCTGGTTGCCCATGCCCTGCACCGTCACAGCCCGCGCGCCAAATCGCCCTTTATTGCGCTGAATATGGCGGCGATCCCCAAAGACCTGATCGAGTCCGAACTTTTCGGGCATGAAAAAGGGGCCTTTACCGGCGCCAATCAGATCCGTCAGGGTCGCTTTGAGCAGGCCGACGGCGGGACCTTGTTCCTGGATGAAATCGGCGATATGCCGCTGGATGTGCAAACCCGCCTGCTGCGGGTGCTGGCAGATGGCCAGTTCTATCGAGTCGGTGGTTATGCCCCGGTGAAGGTGGACGTGCGCATCATCGCCGCCACCCACCAGAACCTGGAACTGCGGGTACAGGAAGGTAAATTCCGTGAGGATTTGTTCCATCGCCTGAACGTGATCCGCGTGCACCTTCCGCCGTTGCGTGAACGTCGTGAGGATATTCCGCGTCTGGCGCGTTACTTCCTGCAGGTGGCGGCAAAGGAGCTGGGTGTGGAAGCGAAGAACCTGCATCCGGAGACTGAAACTGCACTGACGCGCCTGCCATGGCCCGGTAACGTTCGCCAGTTGGAGAACACCTGCCGCTGGTTAACCGTGATGGCTGCCGGGCAGGAGGTGCTGATTCAGGACCTGCCGAGTGAGCTGTTTGAAACCTCTGCACCAGAAACGCCCGGGCATAGCCTGCCGGACAGTTGGGCCACGCTGCTGGCACAGTGGGCGGACCGCGCGCTGCGTTCCGGTCATCAAAACCTGCTGTCGGAAGCGCAGCCGGAGATGGAACGCACCTTGCTCACCACCGCACTGCGTCATACCCAAGGGCATAAGCAGGAAGCCGCCCGTTTGCTGGGCTGGGGGCGCAATACGTTAACGCGTAAGCTGAAAGAATTGGGAATGGAATAGTTTGCGGCATTGATGATAGAAAATACAATCAAGCGCACAAAAAAACGGCTATTTCAGGCTTTACAGCCGATGGGGCCGCAGTATGATCGGGGCGCACACCCTGGAGGCTTCCATGCTGGATTCGTTAATCGCATTCATTTCTCAAGGCGCAGAACTGGGTTCTGCCGCCAGCCACACGCCGCAGGCAGCCGTTGCTGCGGTACTGTGCGCCGCCCTGATTAATTTCTTCAGTTAAAACAACGGCCGCGAAAGCGGCCGTTGTTTTACTCATCAAATAACCCGAGAGAATTGCTGGGTACGGGCCTGTTGACGCAGGTAGATATCAAAACACATGCAAATATTGCGGATCAGTAACCGGCCGCGCGGCGTAACCTGAATGCCCTGCTCGTCACGCTCCACCAGCCCATCACGTTCAAACGGCGCCAGCAATTGCAAATCCTCGGCAAAATAATCGGCAAAGTCGATACCGAACTGATGTTCTATGGTCTGATAGTCCAGTTTGAAGTTGCAGATCAGCGTTTTGATCACCTCACGCCGCAAGCAGTCGTCTTCAGTCATCGCCAGGCCGCGCCACAGTGCATGACCTTGTGCTTCGACGCTGCTGTAGTAAACCTTCAGCTCTTTCTGGTTCTGCGCATAGCTGTCCCCCAGCATGCTGATGGCGGAGACGCCCAGCCCCAGCAAATCACTGTCGCCCTGGGTGGTGTATCCCTGGAAGTTACGGTGAAGCTTTCCTTCGCGCTGCGCCACCGCCAACTCATCGTCCGGTCGTGCGAAATGATCCATACCGATAAACTGATAACCCGATTCGGTCAGGGAAGCTATGGTGTGCTGCAAGATATCCAGTTTCTGCTGTGCGCTCGGCAGATCTGCGTCTTTGATTTTTCGCTGGGCAGCAAACAGGTTCGGCATATGGGCGTAGTTAAATACGCTCAGGCGATCGGGGCTTAACGCAGCCACCCGCTGCAGGGTGTAAGCAAAGCTCTCTGGTGTTTGCTTTGGCAAGCCGTAGATCAGGTCGATATTGGTGGAATTAAAGCCAAGCGCTTTAGCGCGGGCAATCAGGGCAAAGATAAAGGCTTCATCCTGCTCGCGATTCACCAGCCGCTGCACCTCTTTATTGAAGTCCTGCACCCCCATGCTCAGGCGATTAAAACCTTCGCTGCGTAAATGATCGAGCACATCCAGCTCAATCTCACGCGGATCGATTTCGATCGACATTTCGGCATCAGGGAGGAAATCAAAGTGTTGGCGCAGCATCGCTACCAGCTGGCTGATTTGTGTCTTGCTCAGATAGGTTGGCGTACCGCCGCCCCAGTGCATCTGGCCGACCTTACGCCCGGCAAACAAAGGCGCGCGCTGAGCGATCTCCTTTGCCAGCACCGCCAGATATTCATCAGCCTTGTGCGTTTGACGCGTCACCAGCTTGTTGCAACCACAGAAATAGCAGAGCTTGTGGCAGAAAGGGATATGCACGTACAGCGACAAAGGGCGCTCAGGATAACGCGTCGCGGCGCGTTGAAACGCCGCTTCGTCGTAGCTCTGGTTGAACTCCAGCGCTGTGGGGTATGAGGTGTAACGCGGCCCTGAATAGTTATATTTCTGGATCAGGGCCAGATCCCAGACAATTGCCTGCTCTGACATGCTCACTCCTTCCGATATTTTTTTCTACCGGGCCGGGAAATGGGCAGTGGTCTACGCTGTCTGGCCGCGGAAGCGCTGCGAAAACGCTTTTTGCGTTTGGACAGCCGCCATAGTTTACCGAATAACCACAGCAGATAACACATCAAGAGTAGGGCTATTGACGGGATCAGCCACATGACGCGTTAAATTACGTCTTTCGGGTTACCGCCTTTCAGCAGTTTCAGGATATCTTCCTTTTTCTCTTCTTCTTCGTCGTCTTCATCGTCGCCCAGCTCAATGCCCAGTTGCTCCATCAGGGCATCAATGCGGTCCAGAGTCTGGTCAACATAACTCTGATCTTCTGCGCTAAGCGTCTCGCCGTCGTCAATACGATCCAGCAATGCGTCCAGACGCTCATCATTTTCCAGCTTCGCCAACTCTTCTTCCGGCGACAGACGCGGTTTGGCTTCGGCCTTAGGTTTTGGCTGCGGCTTGGCTTTTGGCTTGGCTTCAGCCACCAATGCTACCGGCACTTTACTACCAATGCGCGGATCTTTGGCCTGTGCGCCGGCCTTGTTCTTTTGATTGGCAGACTCCACCTGGGTGCGAGAACCGGAAGCAAGACCACGGCGCTTTTTCAGACGTTTGCGCTCACGGGCTTCCTGATCGAGCTCCACACGGCTTTTCTTTTTGGTTTTCGACGTCGCCGCGCTGCTGCGTGGGGCGCGAGGTGCTTTTGATGGCTGGTTCATAGCGTATGCTCTTAGGTATGTAGATTCAGTATAGAGATAGATGCTATACGATTGCGGCGGAATCTAGCAGAAAGCGAACAAAGAAAAAAGGCGGCAGGTTAAACCCGCCGCCTTTTTGCACCCTCTTTCGAAGGATATTCCTGCTACGCATTCCGTGCGCACACTCAACATCCAGGTTTTTCCTTTTGCTATAAGCGCATTCCCTGCCGCACTACTTCCTTCATCCTGAAGGGAAAATCGTCCATGGTGAAATCCGTTCGTGTCCACTCTTCCTGAGTTTGCTTCCTGCGGGCATCCCAATTGCGGTAACTTCACCATCCCTGTGCTATTTGCAAATTCTATGCAAATAGATCCATTCCTTCGGTTATTCGTCCTGGCACTCATTAGCACGTCCCGTGCTTTCCCTGAGATTTATCACCCTTCCCGGATGTTCCTTAATCCTGCACAGCCCTGTGCTGCAACTTACTTTACGCTATCAGGGGTCAGGCTCAAGGCACCCGCTGCGTAATAGGCTGATAAAAATACGCATCGGAGAATTAACATCATGTTTTATAATAAAAAGAATAAAAACAACTTTCGAATAAAAGCGACATTACCCCCTATTCGAATGGCAAATGTCTCACAAGCCTGCCCCACATAAATTGCCACACCCAACTGGCCCGGCGCTTAAAAACAGAGAAACACACCATTTTTAGCGCTGATGCAGTTATAATCGCCAACCAGTTAGCCATCCTCACGGAGACGAAAAATTTTGACCAGCAAGAATTACAATTATCATGTGACCCATTTCGTCACCAGTGCGCCCGATATTCGCCATCTGCCGGGGGATGAAGGTATTGAAGTTGCGTTCGCCGGCCGTTCTAACGCCGGTAAGTCCAGCGCGTTAAATACCCTGACCAACCAGAAAAGCCTGGCGCGTACCAGTAAAACGCCGGGCCGTACCCAGCTTATCAACCTGTTTGAAGTGGAAGAAGGCATCCGCCTGGTCGACCTGCCGGGTTATGGCTACGCCGAAGTACCTGAAGAGATGAAACGCAAGTGGCAGCGGGCGCTGGGTGAATACCTGCAAATGCGCAACTGCCTGAAAGGCCTGGTGGTGCTGATGGACATCCGCCATCCGTTGAAAGATCTCGACCAGCAGATGATCCAATGGGCTGTCGATGTCGGCACACCGGTTCTGGTTCTGCTGACCAAAGCGGACAAACTGGCATCCGGCGCGCGTAAAGCGCAACTGAATATGGTGCGTGAAGCGGTAGTGCCGTTTATGGGTGATATCCAGGTGGAAGCCTTCTCCTCGCCGAAAAAAATGGGCGTCGACAAGCTGAGCCAAAAACTGAATACCTGGTTTAACGAGATCCCACCGGAAGTACTGCCGGAAAATGACGATACCACCGGCGAATAAAATGCCGCAGGTGCCGCAATAGCCGATGTGGAAACGCATCGGCTTTTTTACGCCTGCCATTCGCGATGCAGGCTCTTTTCGTTATCTAATTACAATTCTGATAGAAATCCATCATAAATTCTTATGGTGGTTTGGCATTGAGAATCCGATGAGCAAGCCATATCGGGAGATAAACCGAAGGAAAGAGGCCGCGGGGGAATAAGAAGAACCTATGGTTTGGCTTTGTTTTTACAATAAAAAACGCCCCAGTCAATACTGACTGGGGCGGCTAAATATTCAGCCAAATCCGATTACGTGAAGTAAAAGGTCTGAAAGATAGAACATCTTACCTCTGTACCCTACGCCAGTAACTCTACATGATTTTTTCGCAGTGCAAAAGAATTTTTTGTAGTTTACTTACACAGTTTGGCGCGTAATAACGGCGAGGTTGGGGAAACAATCGCCGTATCCTGTAGCTTAATTACAAAAACTGCTTAGGTTATCGCCAGTTAGCCCATCCTTTAAGAACGAGGCCGGTGAACGACCGCACAATCAGTGAGCTTCGTCCCAGTTAGCCCCCACGCCGACATCCACTTTCAGTGGGACAGCCAGCGTCATGCTGTTTTCCATCAGCTCGCGAATGCGTTGGTTAGAGGCTTCCAGCACCGACTCATGTACCTCGAACACCAATTCATCGTGCACCTGCATGATCATACGCACCAAGGGTTCTTCCTGAGCTTGCAGCCAGGCGTCCACTTCGATCATCGCACGCTTGATGATATCGGCAGCCGTTCCTTGCATAGGGGCGTTAATCGCCGCGCGTTCGGCAGCCTTACGGCGCATGCCGTTACTGGAGCTGACATCCGGCAGATAGAGACGGCGGCCGTCCAGCGTGCTGACATAGCCCTGGCTGGCAGCCTGCTGGCGTGTGCGCTCCATATATTCCAATACGCCCGGATAACGCTCGAAGTAGAGATCCATGTAGCGCTGTGCTTCTCCACGCGGAATGCCTAATTGCCGTGCCAGACCAAACGCGCTCATGCCATAAATCAGCCCAAAGTTAATCGCCTTGGCGCTGCGGCGCTGTTCGTGGGTCACTTTATCGAGCGGCAGGCCAAACACCTCGGCCGCGGTGGCGCGGTGGATATCTTCACCGGCGGCAAAGGCCTTCAGTAACCCTTCATCCTGTGACAGATGGGCCATAATGCGCAGTTCGATTTGCGAATAGTCGGCCGCAACGATGCGGTAACCCTCAGGAGCAATAAAGGCCTGACGGATCCGGCGCCCTTCGTCGTTGCGCACCGGGATATTCTGCAGGTTAGGATCGCTGGAAGAGAGACGCCCGGTAGCCGTCACCGCCTGATGATAAGAGGTATGCACCCGACCGCTGACCGGATTGATCATCAGCGGCAGCTTGTCGGTGTAGGTGGTCTTCAGCTTCGCCAAACCACGGTATTCCAGGATCACCTTAGGCAACGGATAATCCAACGCCAGTTCGGCCAACACTTCTTCGTTAGTCGATGGAGCACCACCCGGCGTTTTCTTCAGTACCGGCAGCTTCTGCTTTTCGTACAGGATCGCCTGCAGCTGTTTGGTCGACGCCAGATTGAAAGGCTCTTCCGCCAGTTCATGGGCCTGAATTTCCAGCTCGGCCAGGCGTTTGGTCAATTCGATGGAGTGCGTGGCCAGAATGCTTTGATCAATCAGCACCCCGGTGCGTTCGATGTGCGACAACACCGGCAACAGCGGCATTTCAATCTCATTGAATACTTTCAGCAGCTCGGCGCTTTCCTTCAATTGCGGCCACATCGCCAAATGCAATTGCAAGGTAACGTCGGCATCTTCGGCAGCGTAAGGGGCCGCCTGCTCCAGCGCAATCTGGTTGAAAGTGAGCTGCTTTTTCCCCTTGCCGGCAATCTCTTCGAAGGTCACTGTTTTATGGCCGAGGTAACGATCGGACAAGCTGTCCATATCGTGACGTCCACCGACGCTGTCCAGCACATAAGACTCCAGCATGGTGTCGAAGGCAATGCCGCGCAGGGTGATGTCGTAACGCGCCAGCAGGCCCATATCGAACTTCAGATTTTGCCCGACCTTGAGCGCTTTCTCGTCTTCCAGCAGCGGCTTCAACGTGGCCAGCACATAATCGCGGTCCAGCTGCGCCGGGGCATCGAGATAGTCATGCGCTACCGGTAAATAGGCGGCTTCGCCCGGTGCAATGGCAAACGACAGGCCGATCAGATTGGCGGTCAGGGTGTCCAAGCCGTCAGTTTCGGTATCAAACGCAAATACTTCGGCTTTTTTCAGCTTTTCCAGCCACTGTGCGAAAGTGTCTTCATCCAGGATGGTGACGTAACCTTCTTGCGACAGCGTCGCTTCGGCAGGCGCTTTGTCAGCTACCGCCGTAGCCTTTGGCGCACTGGCGGCTTTCACGCCGGCACCCTTTTTGCCTTCCAGCCAAATGCCGGCTTCAACATCCGCCAGCCAGCGTTTAAATTCGTATTGTTTAAACAACTGCTGCAGCACATCGACATCCAGCGCTGATACTTCGAGATCGGCGCAGGTAAGATCCAGCTCGACGTCGGTTTTGATGGTCGCCAGCTTGTAGGAGAGGTAAGCCACCTCTTTGTTCTGCTCCAGCTTGGCCGCCATGGTCTTGGCGCCGCGGAAGCTGAGCGTGGCGATGCTGTCGAGGTTGGCATAGAGCGCATCCAGCCCTCCAAGCCCCTGTAACAGCGCCTGCGCGGTTTTTTCGCCCACACCAGGTACGCCAGGGATGTTATCCGAGGAATCGCCCATCAGCGCCAGGAAGTCGATAATCAACTCTGGCGGAATGCCGTACTTGTCGCACACTTCCTGTGGACCAAGGATGGTGTTGTTCATGGTGTTGATCAGGGTGACGTTCGGTGTGACCAACTGCGCCATGTCTTTATCACCGGTGCTGATCAGCACCGCATGGCCGGCTTTTTCTGCCTCCAGTGCCAAAGTGCCTATCACATCGTCGGCTTCTACGCCGGGCGTGACCAGCAGCGGCAATCCCATCGCCTTGACCATTTTGTGCAACGGTTCGATTTGCGCGCGCAGGTCGTCCGGCATCGGCGGCCGGTGCGATTTGTATTCTGCGAACAGCTCATCACGGAAGGTTTTTCCTTTGGCATCAAACACCACCGCAACATGGCTTGGCTGGTACTGCAGCAACAAGCTGCGCAGCATATTCAGCACGCCATACATTGCCCCGGTAGGTTCGCCCGCAGAGTTGGTCAGCGGAGGGAAGGCGTGATAAGCGCGGTAGAGGTACGAGGAACCGTCAACCAGGATTAATGGGTTTTCTGCAATCTGGGCCATAGCGTTTCTTTATCGTGATCGGACATGACGGTAAGCATGCCATAGCTGGCCGCCTGAGACGAACCTTAGCGTGCATTAAGGGCGAAAATCATGTGATTCTGCAAAGCGATCCGCAAGATCCTGCCTGTGGATAACTTTGTGCATAGAAAAGACAACAAATTATAACGATGCGTTTATCGTTATAATGAGAAATAAAAATCCTATTTAAATCACTGCGTTAAACAAAGCTATTTTAACTGAAGGTTATTATCGACTTTTACACAATTTGTGGATATAACTTGCGCCGGATTTTAATCGCACTATTAATCAAAATTGGCGCCTCAATTACCATAGCACAAGATGAGCAAGTTGCACGAAAACGCAGCAAATGCCCATTTTTTCCGCTTTAAAACAGCTACTGCTGGCGGGCATTTTCCCCCTATAATGTCGCTAAAATATTTTTTGTTCATGCATACTGGCATGTAACGCTGTTCTCACCAACCGTCAGCCTATAACCATGCCAAGATTGCTATCCCCCGTTATTTTTATCATTTCCAGCCTGCTCGCCATTTTGGTCACCGTACTGTGTTCAATCCCCATTACGATCGCCGGCGTCATTAAGTTACTGGTGCCCTTTCCTGCCGTATGGCGACGTATCTCCGCCTTCGCCGACTTTATGATGTGGTGCTGGTGCCTGGGGTTATCACTGCTATTACGTATTAACGGCCAACTGCGCTGGGATATAGAGGGGCTGGAAGGTCTGGATCGCAAAAACTGGTATCTGCTGATCAGTAATCACGAAAGCTGGTCGGATATTGTGGTGCTGTGCGTATTGTTCCGTAACCATATTCCAATGAATAAGTACTTTCTTAAACAGCAATTAGCATGGGTCCCCTTTGTCGGCCTGGCCTGCTGGGCGCTGGATATGCCCTTCATGAAACGCTATTCGCGTGCCTATTTGCTCAAACACCCGGACAAGCGCGGTAACGATATCGAGACCACACGCCGATCCTGCGAGAAGTTTCGTAAGCGTCCGACCACCATCGTTAATTTTGTCGAGGGCTCGCGTTTTACCGAAGCCAAGAAAATTAAAACTCGCTCGCCCTACCGCAATTTATTAGCGCCTAAAGCCGCCGGTATTGCTTTTACACTCAGTGCATTAGGTAAGCAGTTCGATAAGGTGTTAAACGTCACCCTGCTTTACCCGGATAATACTGAAAGGCCTTTTATGGATATGCTGTGCGGCCGGTTAAAACGCATTGTAGTAAGGGTTGAATTGCTGCCAATCGACGAAAGCATGCATGGCGATTACTTTAACGACAAGCAGTTTAAGCGACGTTTCCAGCTTTGGCTGAACACACTGTGGCAGGATAAAGACAGATTGCTGGATAGATTGAAACGGCAATAAAGTTAAAAAAAAGCCGGCTGAGCCGGCTTTTTTACTTTAAATATCGGTTACTTCTGCTCGCTGAGGAATTTAACCACGTCGGCGAATTGCTTCACGTAAGCATCCATCGAACTGGTGTCCAGACCGTCGTTTTTAACCATGTATTTGCCGTTAACAAATACCGCCGGCACGCCGCGCAGTTGCAGATCTTCTGCGGCTTTCTCCTGTTGTACCACCAGGGATTTCACCACGAAGCTGTTCAGAGCCCCATCATAATCCGCCGCGCTTACGCCAGCTTTCACAAACACGTTGCGAATATCATCAGGCGTTTGCACAGTCTGAGTTTTCTGCACCGCTTCAAACATCAACGGGCTGACTTTATCTTCCACACCCAGCGCCATTGCAACAGCCCATGCCTGAGTCAGTTGTTTACCCAACGGCCCCAGGAACTCAACGTGGTACTTGGTCATTTTAGTGCCCGCAGGCAGCGCTTTTTTCACATTTTCGGAAACGTGATAAACCTGCTCGAACTGGTAGCAGTGTGGGCAATAGAAGGAGAAGAACTCCAGTACCTGAGGTTCACCCGTCACTGGCTTGTCCAGGGTGACGTACTGAGTCCCATCGCTAAACTGCGCAGCCGAGGCACTGAATGCCATTACCATGCCAACGAGCGCCAACCAAATTTTCTTCATAAGACTAAACTCTCCATTGTGTTAAAGCTTCAATACATTGGCATCAGCTGCAGAGGGGGCTCCTGCAACAGCTTAACCTGTTCGGTGAATGCCGCCGTCTGAGATAACCAAAAATCAGACTCCGCCATCCACGGAAAACTTTTAGGGAACGCAGGATCTTGCCAACGGCGAGCGACCCATGCCAGGTAGTAAACCATACGCATAGCACGCAGCGGCTCGATCAACGCCAACTCACTTTGATCAAACTCGGCAAACTCTGAGTACGCTTCCAACAAAATATCTAACTGCATCAAACGATCGCGACGCTCACCGTGCAACAACATCCACAGATCCTGTATCGCCGGCCCGTTACGCGCGTCATCAAGATCAACAAACAGTGGGCCATCGCGCCACAGGATATTGCCCGGATGGCAGTCACCGTGCAAACGCCGCGGCTGCCAATCCTGATGCCAATGCTGTTTGATCGCCTCAATCAGCTTGTCAGTCGCTGCAAGAAAGCTGTCACGCTGCGCTTTGGGCAACAGCTCGCAGCCCGCCAAAACCTGACGCGGTATAGTGAGGTACTCCTCGAAGCCCATCGTCGGACGTTCAACAAACAGGCTTTCGCTGCCCACCTGATGAATGCGCCCCAGGAAACGGCCAACCCACTCCAGTTGATCGAGATTGTCGATCTCATACTGCCGCCCGCCAACGCTGGGAAAAACCGTAAAAAAGAAACCGTTGTGCGTATGCAGCGTATTGCCCTGCAGGACTAATGGCGCAACTGCAGGGATCTCCGCCAGAGCAAGATCGTGGGAGAACTGATGTTCTTCACCAATTTGTTTCGCGCTCCAACGTTCGGGCCGATAAAACTTCACCACATAACGCTTACGATCCTCGTCCATAAACTGATAGACGCGGTTTTCGTAACTGTTAAGCGCCGTTAGCCCGGAGTCTACACGCAGGCCAACCCCTTCCAGCGCGTCCATAATCAGGTCGGGCGACAGGGTCTGAAAATTAAAAGCTGAGTTGTTCATAACAACATTCGGTTTCGTTTGGGTGACATCACAATGCCGGGATTGAGAAATAGTAGCATTAATGACGGGCTGCACGAGCAACGGCTTCACCCTGGCGCACGAATGCTAATCCTTGATCACGCCACGGGCGCGTAGCAATGCCGTTTTGAAGTCTTCCTCATAATCCTTTTTCAGGCCAGGGATCTGTTCGCTGCCGGCGCTGCCGCGCATTTTCAAATGGTAGATCAGGATATCATCGCTCAGTTCAGCCAGATTGTCCTGAAAGCCAGCTTCTTGCGCCAACTTCTGCAAAAACTGGATCAGATTAAGATCCGGATCTTCCTGCCAGGCCGGGTGCAGAAGCTCAATCAGCTCGTTTACGCGGTGCGTTTTCATCGCAATATTGTCCAATAGAATCAATAAACACACAAAGTAACAGGCTTGCCAACGCAGTGAAAGAAGCAGCTTGTCAATAAAGGTAAATCCTGATGCCATACCGGCTTTAGCGCTACAATCATGGCGTTAGTCACAATGCGGAATTTGAAATATGCATGAAGAGATTACCGGCATTATTCTGGCCGGAGGGCGTGCCACCCGCATGGGCGGGGAAGATAAAGGACTGGTTCCGGTTGCCGGCATCCCCCTGTATCAGTACGTGCTTACCCGACTACGGCCGCAGGTCGGGCCGATAGCCATCAACGCCAATCGCAATCAAGCGCGGTATAGGGAAAGCGGCCTGCCGATAATCGGCGATCTGACCCCTGACTTTTCAGGCCCGCTCGCCGGTATGCTGGCCGGCCTGAAATACGCGACGACCGAATGGGTAGCCTTTGTGCCCTGTGATGTTCCTGACTTTCCTGCAACGCTCATCGAGAAACTCTGGCAACAAAAAGGAAGTGCGATAGCCGCCTATGCCAGTGATGGGGAACGGGCGCACCCAACGCTGGCGCTATTGCACACCAGTCTGGCGACTCCGTTGGAGGATTATCTGGCCCGCGGTGAACGCAAGCTGATGCTGTTCCTGGCGGCAGCAGGTGCTCAACAGATAGCGTTTGAAGGGCAACAGATGGCATTCCATAATCTTAATACACAAGAAGACTGCCAAAATTGGCTGCTGGAGAAAGAAACTCCCCATGGATAGTACTCTGCAACCTCCTCTGCTCGCCATTGCTGCCTATAGCGGCACGGGTAAAACCACCCTGCTTAAACAATTGATTCCTTTATTAAAGCAGCGGAAAATCCGCGTAGGGCTGATCAAACATACCCATCATGATATGGATGTCGATACCCCCGGCAAAGACAGTTATGAACTGCGCAAAGCCGGTGCCGACCAAACATTGGTCGCCAGCGATCGTCGCTGGGCATTAATGACTGAAACGCCGGAACAACCCCCGCTGGATCTGCAATATTTGGCGAGTCGTTTTGATACTGGCAAGGTGGATATCATTTTAGTCGAGGGGTTCAAGCATGAGCCTATCAGTAAAATCATTCTCTATCGTGAAGAGATAGGCAGACCGCTGGAGGATATGCTGGACGAGTTCGTTATCGCCGTTGCCAGCGATCGGTTAATCACTGGAAAGGCCAGACTGTTGGACCTTAATGATCCAGAGTGCATCGCTGACTTTATCGCCGACTGGTTAAAAAGCGCAGCCTAGCTGCGCCTTTTTTCTTTTGCGCACAGCAAAAAGGCCATCCTTGCGGATGGCCTCTTGGCTTGATTGATGCCTGGCAGTGTCCTACTCTCGCATGGGGAGACCCCACACTACCATCGGCGCTACGGCGTTTCACTTCTGAGTTCGGCATGGGGTCAGGTGGGACCACCGCGCTA